>CAYGCZ010000004.1:0-56257 GCA_964348495.1 uncultured Candidatus Saccharibacteria bacterium | reverse complement strand
TCTAGCTCATGCACCGGTCAATACCCCGTCGGCTCTGCCGCGGGGTTGTTTATTTAAGCATCTCGTGCTCAATATCGACTTTAAGTGTAGTGCAAATCCGGGGACCATCTGGTTCCGTGGACCTGATGATGTATGGCATGGAGGAAACTTCTCATACTCATCGGCTGGTACTTATACTCTCAACATGGGTGGCCTATCATATTGGTCGGGTATTATCTCGGACTTGATAGTACAACCATCGCAGGGATGTACCGCAAACCCCGGTCCAAACGAGTACTTTATAAAACAAATGTATTTTCTACCGTAAGGTTAGTGTACAATAACAAGAGGGGGCTTGCCTCCTCTTTTTTATACAAATTATTTATGAACAAAAAAACGATCAGCGTAGTTCTCCTTGGTGTTTTCGTGATGGTGATCGGGTCATATTTTCTGATGGTAAGAAATCAAAGTACCACGGAAGAAATATTTGCGGGGGTTGAGATGACAACTCTTCGCAATGATTATTTTGAGATTACCTATCCGACAGAATGGCAGAAGAATGAATATGTGCGAATGGATGCAGATCATGACGCTCTCTATTATTCCGTAACACCCGATAGTGTTTCTCAAGGAGGTCTCGCCAAAGGAATGATCAACCCGCTTCTTTCAATTGATGTGGAAAAAACTCAAAGGGTATCACTTAATCCTGATACATCCTTGGGGGAGCGCACAGTCTCTTTTTCTGGAACCGAAGCGCTTTTTGCTCCAGGGCGTGAGGGTGTCGATGCCTATTATATCCTTCATGACGGTAGGCTGTATTCTATTCATGTAAACAAGATACCCGCATACTCAATTTCATCCGAGGAGATTGGATGGATTCTTGCGCGCGTTAAGATTGTTGATTGAGGTGATGAATAGAGCCCCGAGGGACTACAATGAAAGGGTATAGGGCTTAGTGATTAGGGTTTAGAGGAGGCGGACGGATGAAACGCCACGATTCCAAATCACAAGCTCCAAATTATCCGCCCTGCGAGGCGGACAAACAACGAACAAAAACAAGACCCGCCGCGAGACGGGTTTGTTGTGTGACTCACTATAGTATGGTACCGTGCAATCTAGTAACAGACCCTTCTTTAATTGAAAAATTGAAATTGAGGAGAAAAGAGATGTGTGAAGAAGAGAAAGGTAAAAAGAGTAAGCTGGACCAGATACGGGAGGCGTTGGCAAAGAACGAGCAAAGGATGCCAACTCTCGAGGAGGCGCGAGAGTTCATAAAAAGGGTTAATAAGGGAGAGGAGGAGTATTTGAAGATGAAGAAGGCCCATACTCCGACTCATGCAGACAAGATTCTGCGTTCTTACGATCTGTAAGTTTGCAGAAAAAATAAGCCGGCACAGCGCCGGCTTTTTTGCGCCCGAAAAAACTATTGAAGTCCGACTTCAATAATTATTGAGGTTAAACCTCAATAGGTTTGCGATGAGTATTGTTTGCACCTACCTCAAAAACCTGAAACTCGCGGCGATGCGTTTGATGCCTTTATATCTATTTCAAAAACGTCACGCTTCGTATGATTTTTTCGACATCTTGAGGATCGGTTATTTTATCGGTGAAGATGTTGAAACTGAACACTTTTTGATCATGAACGGCGATGATGCGTACAAGCGTGCGGTAAGGCGCATCAATGGACATCACCTCATTTTCTTTCGTGTAGGTAAGCTTGATCGCCGGTTCTCCCGACAGGGTGATATTCTCAATGTCGGGATTGCCGAAGTATTCGCCAAACTTTTTCTTTTGGTAGGCTAACCAGTTTTCGAGTGTAATCACTTGATCAGGCATCATTTCCAGAGTCATAATCGATGATTCATCGGAATGCTCTTTGTTGAATGTCGTTACATATATCAATCCTTTGTTCGTATAATTATCAGTATTTTTAATCGCCTCAATACTCCGGTCAAATGAGGTGTATTCATACTCATATCGGAACGAATCATGGGGGGTGATTTCAATTGAAGGGTACTCGAAAGAAATACCCATTCCTACATTTTTGTAGAGACTCCATTTGTTATCAATCACGGTACTCTGTCCGCGATATTTTTCTGGATAGGTTTCTTCAGGTGGACTATAGGGGAGTGTATCCTCGACTGTCACGTTACTCTCAGTTTCGTGGAGAGGGAAAAGATCGTATTCCACGGTATAGATATACAGGTATATTCCAAAAATCATTATAAAAAATGATCCGAAGATACATAGGTATATTTTTTTTGGGGACATCATATAAAAAGTAGAGGGATAGTAAAAACTATCCCTCATGATACCACACTCGAATATCTATTTGATGTAATAGATGGAGTACGAAGAAAGTGTTTCTAGTGTAGCGTAAAATTGCGCATACGTTTGAAAGCTGCTAACACGTACCATACCGTCACCTTGTTTATTGCTTTCGATCCACGTCACTCCGGTACTATTTTTTCCGTAGATAATAGCGGTATGTGGAACGTAGCTTCCATCTTTGTATCGGATACGCATCTGTACAATCATACCAACATGCACATTGGGACTGTTTAAGTCCTCGGAGACTTTTCCAGCATCAGGACCGGGGGTATTTTCCCATGTGTACCCATCTCCATTATTGGTCGTCAGTGGCACGATACCAGCGCCGTTTGAAGCAAGGGTGACTACGTTTTGCACCCAAGGTTTGCACTCTCCACCATAAGTCCCCACATATTCCATAGCTTTGTAGAGAATATCATGGTTCCGCATCGTCTGGCTTTGAGTGTGCCAATCTGTCGCGTAACTCATTTTGGAAACCAAAGAATACTACGAACAGCAGTGAGGACACTATGGCTTTTTGTAACGATTTCATCTCACACCTCCTTACGGTGTTTGGTTGGATTAAAGAACAAAAGGAACATAACAACAAAAACGGGGGCCATGTACTCCGCGCCGAAGCGTTTCGCACACAACCCCCGTTAGTGTTGTGAGCACGATAGCATCGGGTGAAAAATATTGCAAGGCTGAGATGGTGTACAATAACAAGAGGGGGCTTGCCTCCTCTTTTTTATACAAATTATTTATGAACAAAAAAACAATCATCACAGTCCTCTTCATACTCTTGGCGGGATTTGGTGTGTGGCATCTTGTACCAAAAGATTACATTGCTACGGACGAAGTATTTAAGGGAGTTGAGATGACAACTCTTCGCAATGACTATTTTGAGATTACCTATCCGAAGGCGTGGCTATCAAAAGATAAGACTGATGTTTACTACAAAAAAGTTCTCAATGCCACTGACATAGAACCGATTGAAGTCACTCCTGCTGGAACTAATGACTATCTCATGATGATTATTGTGGAAGATGGTACTTTTGATACCTTGGCGGAGGAAATACGTTCGGGAGGACAAGTTTCCAGAAATATTGCTGACCTATCCGCATTGGAGCCCACTACTTTGAATGGAATGAATGGTTTGAAGAAGCCACTGCGAGAACCGGGTGCGTACTACTTTTTTGAAAAAGATGGAAAGCTCTACACTATCAACTTTTTCTACGATCCGGCACTCAAAATATCTGAGGCAGAAGCACTTCATGTCCTCTCAACATTCAAAATCTTGAATTGATTAAGCTTTTTTGCGCCCGAAAAAACTATTGAAGTCCGACTTCAATAATTATTGAGGTTTAACCTCGATAGTTTTGTGATTGAAAGCATGGCGATAGTTTGCTATCGTAAGGATATGAAAAAGGGATCGTCGCGGTATGTCGTATTGGAAATAGAGCGTTTGCCCGAGGGGTATTATGTTGCCACCAGTCCCGATGTGCAGGGTTTGGTCGCGCAGGCAAAGACTTTTGAGAAGACTGTGGAGATTGCCCATGATCTCGCCGCTACGCTGTTGCGCGAACAGAAGAAGGGTAAGGTCGCACCTCGCGGCGACAAGATCATCTATCCGATGATGGTAACAGCATAGTCTTGTATGGGCAGGTTGTCGGGTTTCAGATATAAAGAAATAGCCAAGCGTCTCTCTGCGCTTGGCTTTTCTTTCGTTCGGAGTGCGAGGGGGAGTCATGAGATATGGCACCATACGCAGACCGGACGATACACAACCATACCGCGTCATGCGGGCGATATGCCCGAAGGAACACTTCGTCATATGTTAAAACAAGCGGGAGTCGCCGTTGATGATTTTTTGAAATAAGGCTGGCTCGCTCGGCTTTATGTGGCATGGGTTGCGTGGTAGTATGGGGTCATACTATAATCCACTCGTTATGACATTTTCACTTCCTACCATATTGCTCATCGTCCTCGCCGTCGTCGTCCTCTGGGCCATTTTTGCCTACAACGGCTTTGTCGCCCTTATCACCCGCGCCAAGGAGGCATGGGCAGACATCGACGTGCAGTTGAAGCGCCGCTATGACCTCATTCCCAACCTCGTCGAGGCGGTCAAAGGATATGTCGCGCACGAAAAAGAGACGCTCGCCAAAGTTACCGAGGCGCGCACAGCGGCGATGAATGCCGGCACGGTAGCAGAGCACGCGCAGGCGGAGAATATGCTCACCGGCGCGTTGAAGTCACTCTTTGCCGTCTCCGAAAGCTACCCCGATTTGAAGGCCAATCAGAACTTCGTTGAGCTCCAGCGCGAGCTCGCCGACACGGAGAACAAGATCCAAGCCGCCCGCCGCTTCTACAATACCAATGTCCGCGACCTCAATATCAAGGTAGACTCATTCCCGGGCAATCTCATCGCCTCCGCGTTCACATTTACAAAGATGGAATTCTTTGAATTGGCGGAAGGGGAGGAGGCGGCGCGAGGGCCGGTTAAGGTTTCCTTTTAGTCTCAAAGAGTGGAATCATCTCTCAGTGAGGTGATGAAAATGTTAAATAAATTACGCGCATCACTGGTCTAGTGTTTCCCCCAAACCCTACACCCTAGTGGCTATACCCTTTAATCATGGCAACACTCTACACCCACCAATCGGCGAACATACGAAAGACATGGATTCTGATGACGGCATTTTTTCTTGCGGTCATCGGTATTGGTTTTGTTTTTAGTCAGGTGATGGGCAACTCGGGGATCCTCTACGGCGCGGTCGTCTTCAGCATCGTGATGAACGTCGGCAGTTATTGGTACTCCGACAAGATCGTCCTCGCCACCTCCGGGGCGCACGAGGCCGACCCGCGCGAGTACCGCGACTTGCACAACCTCGTGGAAAATCTTGCCATTACGGCGGGTCTTCCCAAGCCGCGCGTTTTTGTCATCAACGATCCCGCGCCCAACGCTTTTGCCACCGGTCGCAACAGGGAGCACGCGGTGGTCGCTGTGACGACGGGTATTCTCGGCATTTTGGATCGCACCGAGCTTGAGGGCGTGCTCGCGCATGAGCTCTCGCACATCGGCAATCGCGACATGCTCGTCTCCACCATCGCCGTCGTGCTCGTCGGCTTTGTGAGTTTGCTCGCCGACTTTTTCCTCCGTTTCTCCCTGTTTGGCGGTCATGGCGGAGGCGACCGCGACAACCGCGCGCAACTCCTCATGACCATCATCGGCGTCGTCCTTGCCATCTTCGCTCCCATCGCCGCGACGCTCATTCAGCTCTCCGTCTCGCGCAAACGTGAGTTCTTGGCCGACGCCTCCGGCGCGCTTCTTACGCGCTACCCCGAAGGGCTCGCCTCGGCGCTCGAAAAGATTGGCGCCTATGGCCGCCCTATGGCGCGCGCCAATCACGCCACGGCGCACCTCTTTCTCGCCAACCCCTTTGGCCCCGCGCACGCGGCTCGCGCCTTCCACAAACTCTTCATGACCCATCCGCCGATTGAGGAGCGTATCGCCGCCTTGCGGGGCGAGGGGAGGTAAGCCGTCCTCTTCAGAATTTATTGACTATTTACATAAACCATGCTTAAATAAGTGTGGTTTTTTTGCACTCAACAATCAAATTTTTGGAGGTAGGTGGTATGACATATGTGATTATTTTGGCGGCTCTTGTTATCGGCTTTTCGATCATTTCTCTGGGTATCTTCGGATACTTGGAGTTGACCGCATGGAGGCGGATGGAAAAAAGCAGGAGGCAGGGAAGTACCTATATAACAAGGAGGCATCAACAGGGCGACATCTTTGGCATGTTTGCGGACATCGTCCGCACGACTATGCCGGAGAGAAAGGGGACTGTTGAACTCATCATCACCGGCGATGATGAATTCAACACCTTCGTCCATTCAGACCGTGTGGGAGGCATGGCGCTTATTCAACTTAAGCAGGGATTGGTGGAATCTGCCACCTGCAAGGAGATCGGTGCGGTGATTGCGCACGAACTCGGCCATGTTCATTGCGGACATGCCTCGCGTACGCGCAGGTTTGCCGCCCTAAGTGTGGGGGCGGTTCTCTGTTCCGCAGCGGCCATGATCGGGGTCTTGTACTTTTTAGTCATCGGCCAACCTGGAGCCGCCGGAGGGTGTGCACTCGTGTGTGCCTCCTTCTTCCCCATTCTCATGGGGAATGAAGTGGCGCGGTTGTGCGTCACGAAGGATAGCGACGTGGTGGCCGACTTCTTCGCCGCGACAATATGCGGCAAAGAGGCGGCCCACCCCGTAGAAGGGAGAGGAGGGAGATATAAATGAGATATGGGGGCGGTCAATCTAGACCGCCCCTTTTTTGTTTGGTATTGTGTACGCACGCACGGAGAGGTCGCATAGTGGTCGAGTGCCCGCACTTGTCCGCCTCGCAAGGCGGATCCGCCCGCGGGCGGAGAAAGGCGGCAGGATTGAAAACATAGTATACGGAGACGTCGCATAGTGGTCGAGTGCACCGCCTTGGAAAGGCGGCAGGGTGAAAGCCCTCGAGGGTTCGAATCCCTCCGTCTCCGCAATAGCCGGCCGAAAAGCGAATGCTTTTCGGCCGTTTGCTATTGCGAGAGACGGAGGGATTCGAACCGAAGTCGCGGCGAAGCCCGCAGGCTGTAACGGAGTGGAAGCCGAGGACCGCGACGAGCGCGGGTCGGGTAGTTGAGATATTTTTGGAGCGAAGCGAACAAAAATATCCAACGAAGCTGACCGAATCCCTCCGTCTCCACGGCTACTGTTAAAAGGTAGTTGACAAGTCATATTTGTTAGTATACTATCTTATTAGTTAGTTTACCGATAAGACCTGCCGATAAACTAACTTACATTATATGGCTATCGAAATAGGAAGAAACGTAAAACAATCCGAAGGATTTTCCGCCTTCGTGCCGTACCCCTTTCCACCGAAAGAGCTTTTCAATCTGCCACAAAGTATTCTTATTAAAGCTGCCGAGGCAGATCGGCTTGTGGGGAAGCTTGATGGTATTACTCACACACTTCCTGATGTGGATTTTTTTCTGCACATGTTTGTTGCCAAAGACGCAGAGTCTTCTGCTCAAATTGAGGGCACGCGTGCAACCATGATGGATGCTCTTGAAAAGAGTGCGGGCGTAGCGTCAAAAGAAACAGACGCTGATGATATCTTGTATTACATACAAGCGCTTGAATATGGAACCAAGCGTCTTAAGACCCTCTCCTTTTCTTCACGCTTGATACGTGAAGTGCACAACAAATTAATGACCGGCGCTCGCGCAACGCACTTTGCCGACCCTGGTGAATTTAGAAAATCTCAAAATTGGATCGGTGGGACTGCACCTGCCAACGCTCTCTTTGTGCCGCCCCCTGTTCATGAAATGAATGAAGCCTTGAGTGATTTTGAGAAATTTCTGCATAATGAGGCACGTGTTTTGCCACTTATTCATATTGCCCTTGCTCACGCGCAGTTTGAGACCATACACCCGTTTCTCGACGGCAATGGCCGTACCGGACGACTTATCATCACCATGCTTTTGTGCCACAGAAGCTTGCTTGAAAGGCCTGTGCTTTTCCTCTCATCCTATTTTAGAAAACATCAAAAAACATACTATGCGCGCCTCAATAATTATCACGATGGAGAAGTTCATGCATGGCTCGACTTCTTTTTGGATGGGGTTATTGAGACTGCTGACGAATCAATCGAAGTCTCAAAGCAAATTCGTAAGATCCGTGATGAGGACATGGCAAAAATCCAAGCGCTTGCAAAACGTGAATCTGAAAGCGGTGTCCTCGTCTTGTCGCACCTGTTCAGAGAACCGGTCGTGACCGCATCTATGGTGATGGAATGGACCGGCTTTTCTCGTGCCGGCGCGCTTAAATTGCTCAATCGCTTCGTAGGGCTCGGAATATTGGAGATGCCGGCGACCGAAGGGCAAGAAAAGAGTTTCGTATATCGTAGATACATCCATGTCTTCTGAAAGGTGGAGGGTGGAATAATCTACCTCGTTTTTACCCTTGCCTGACTTTGGTTTCGGCACCTCAAACCATTCCGGGTGAGTTTGCATAACCCAAGATACATAGTGCGGTCCTTAACCACCAAGGACGATGCGCATTTTTTGTTGAATCCCTCAATACCCCGTCGGCTCTGCCGCGGGGTTGTTTATTTTTTGCCCATAAGGGGGTATTGACAAATCAATATTTTGTGTGATATACTGGTGGCAGTAGGATTTTGAAAATTCAATTTTTGGAGGTGTGAGATGGGTAGTTTTTTAAGAGGTTTTTTGGCGGTCGTAATCACTTTTTTGGTCTTTTCTTCGGCGTATGCCGATCAAAAAACCAGGGTGATTATGAAGGCACCCGAGCGAGGCTTTTTCGCCTCGTTGCGCGTAGGCGCCGCTTCTGACAATCTCATCTCTGCCTCCTTGACGGAGAAAGAGATTGAGGAGAAAAGGAGGGCGGGCTACGTCGTCGAAGAAGATGTGGTCGTGTCCCTTACGGATGCGGAGGTTATCCATGAAGAAAATCCTGTGTGCTCAAGCAATTGGGCATTGCAGGAAATTCATGGGGACATTGCCCAAGGATTAGGGTATTTGGGTGGCGGCGTAAAAGTCGCCGTCACAGATAATAAGGTCGACTGCGCACACTGGCACCTGGACGGTGCGTGTGTCGCAGAGGCGACGTTTCTGCAACCTGAAGAGGACGCTGCGCTCCTCGGAGCGCATGGAACACATGTTGCAGGTATTCTGCATCATGTCGCGCCGAGTGCCTCTCTTCTCGCCGTAACCGTGCTGAACAGCACAGGAAGCGGATGGTGGAGTGACGGCGTTAAGGGTATCACATGGGCCGTCGCCCAAGGTGCGAAGATCATCAACATGAGCTGGGGCTCGCAAGAACACCCCGGCGCACTGGTTGAAGAGGAGTTGAGAAAGCTGGTAGAGGAGCAAGGGATTACTCTTATCGCCTCTGCCGGCAACAAGGAAGTTCTTGGCTATCCTGCCAAGTTTCCCTTCATCACCTCGGTCGCCGCCTCCAAGAAAGGTGGTACGGAAACCCTGATCGCTTCCTACCAGGAAGGGTCGCCCACCGTGACGGCACCCGGGGTGAACATCACCTCGTCGGTCTTGGATGGAAAGTGTGCCACGATGAGTGGCACCTCGATGGCGGCCCCGCATGTTGCGGGGGTTGCGGCACTGTTGAGCGAAAGTCTCACCGCCTTCGGCTTCCCCACAATACAACCGATCATCCAAAGTCTCCTCACGGAGACGGCGGATGATCGAGGTGTTGAAGGACCTGACGCGCAGTTCGGCGCAGGGATGGTCCGGGCGGACGAAGTTGTGGGGGCGGTGGCGCTTCTCCCGCCATTGCCGGTAGAGGAGGAACCTGTGGAGGAACCGGTGCCTGAAGTTGCGCCGGTTCCCGAACCGGAGCCGGAGATCGTTAAGACTCCGGCGCCGAAGGAAGAGCCCCCCAAGGAAGAACCCGCCCCTGTTACCCCTCCGGCCGTGGAGCCACAGCCGGTGGTTATCCCACCACTACCGGTTGTTCAACCACGGCCTGTGGTTGTCCCGCAACCGCCGGTAGTGGAGCCGGAGCCGATTTTGGAACCGGAGCCGGTGGCGGAACCACAGCCGAAGCCTGTTGTAAAACCGGAACCGGAAAAAAGTCCGGTACCGGAGGATACAAAAACGGAGGGGCATGGAAGTTCCCTCTCGGTATTCTTTTTTGTCATTTTCGGCCTGTTCGCGGTTGCTCGCGGCAGGTCATCTCGTACGGCCTAGGCATCTGCCGACGGCCAATCGGGAAAAGCTCGTCCATGAAGGATGGGCTTTTGTATTTGTGATTGTATCTATATTCTATATACTGTAGCCATGAGCATATCAAAACAGGTTACTATTGCGGGGCTCGGCCTTCTCTCGGCCATCATGCCGTTTTTGGGATTTCCCGGTGCGTGGAAGACGGGCTTTATCGTCATCTTCGGCCTCACGATTGCGGTGCTCTCACTTTTGATGATTGCGAAAGAGCGTTTGCATCGCCCGCATAGCAGATTCTTTGATGCACATCGTTTCTCCGGTATGGAACGTCGTGATCGTATGGATGGTGTCGTACCGCCTCGAATACTATGACCGATCGCACCCGTATCGTCATGGCCGGGGTCGCGAGTCTCTTGATTGTCGGCTTCTTTGTGGTAGCGAATGTGGTGATGTCGGGGATCTTTACGGTGCACTATGATGATGGCCCTGCCGCGGCGGCTCTTTTGGCAAGCAGTACGGAACCGGCGGTGCCGGTATTTGTGGCGACACACGTCGCAATACCTGATGCGGTGCGTGCTATCTATATGACCTCGTGCGTGGCGAGCTCGCAACGATTGCGCGATCGTCTGATACACGTTGCGGATACAACAGAGATAAACGCAGTTGTCATCGACATCAAAGACTTTGAAGGGAAGGTTTCGCTCCCTTTGGAACACCCGCTTTTTGAAAACGAGCTCTCGGAGCGCTGTCCGGTGCGGGGGATGCGGGGGGTGATTGCCGAATTGCATGAAAAGGGAGTCTATGTGATCGGGCGCATCACCGTCTTCCAGGACCCGTATCATGCGATGTTGCGCCCCGATCTTGCGGTGCAGAAGGCAAGCGACCGCTCGGTGTGGTCGGATCGCAAGGGTCTGCACTTTATTGATCCGGGTGCGATTGAGTATTGGGAGTATATCGCGGAGCTCGCCCGCGCTTCATACAACGAGGGCTTTGACGAGCTTAATTTTGACTACATACGCTTTCCTTCCGACGGCGATATGAAAGACATCTATTTTCCTTTGAGCGAAGCGGCGGTCATGGCAAACCCCGAGTTCGGCAAAGCGGAGGTGCTGAAGGGGTTTTTCAGCTATCTTGATAACTCACTTGCTGATACGGGAGCAGTCATCTCAGCTGATCTTTTCGGTATGACGATGACCAATACCGACGATCTGAACATCGGTCAGGTTCTTGAGTACGTCGCCCCGTATTTTGATTATATCGCTCCGATGGTCTATCCCTCGCATTACCCGCCGGGTTTCAACGGGTGGAGCAATCCGAACACCCGCGTCTATGAGGTGGTTAAGTTTTCTATGGATAAGGGGGTCGCCCGTATGAATGCGGCGAGCACGACGCCTCTGAAACTGCGTCCGTGGCTGCAAGATTTTGATTATGGCGGGCAGTACGGCGCGACGGAGGTGCGCGCGCAGATACAGGCGACCTATGACGCGGGGCTGACTTCATGGATGCTCTGGGATCCGGCAAACCATTACACGCCCGAGGCGTTGGTGGGGGAGTAGCTCATGGGCTTTTGTGGACACGAAAAAAAGGCGGGGCGGGTTTCGCGTTGCGAAACCCGCCCCGCCTTTTTTCGTGTCCACAGACACCATGCCGATAAATACGCTATACTGAAAGCAGTATGGCCGAACGAGAAGAACAAGTCGCCTATTTCGCCCGAGTGGACTACCGCGGTCAAGAGCGGCGTTTTGGTATTAAGGCAAAAGATCGCACCAAACATGTGTATGTTGTCGGCAAGACGGGTATGGGCAAGTCCACCCTGCTTGAAAACATGGCGGCGCAAGATATCTTGAACGGCAACGGCATGGCATTCATCGACCCGCACGGCTCCGCGGTCGAGACACTTTTGCGTTACATCCCCAAAGAGCGCATCGATGATGTGATCTATTTCGCGCCATTCGACCTCGATCACCCCGTCTCGTTCAACATCATGGAGGACGTTGGGCCCGACAAGCGGCACTTGGTGGTCAGCGGCCTGATGGGTGCCTTCAAGAAGATATGGAAAGATCAGTGGTCGTCGCGCATGGAGTATATCCTCACCAACACACTCCTCGCACTCATCGAATTCCCCGGTTCAACCTTGCTCGACGTCAATGTCATGCTCACCAACAAGATCTTCCGCAAGAAGGTCTTGGAGCACGTTACCGATCCTGTGGTGAAGTCGTTCTGGGTTGACGAGTTTGCCAACTTCTCCGACAAGTACGCGCAGGAGGCGACGCCCGCCATTCAAAACAAGATCGGGCAATTCATCTCCAATCCGATCGTTCGTAATATTGTCGGTCAGTCTACGGCATCGTTCGATTTTCGCAAGGCCATGGATGAACGAAAAATCGTCATCATGAACCTCTCCAAGGGGCGCATGGGCGAGCAGAATGCCGACCTGATCGGCAGTATGCTGGTTATCAAGATTTACCTTGCGGCGATGTCGCGCGCCGATCTCCCTCCTCATGAGATCGCCAAACTGCCCAACTTTTATCTCTATGTCGACGAGTTTCAATCGTTCGCCAACGACACCTTCGCCAACATTCTCTCGGAGGCGCGCAAGTACAAACTCAACCTCACCATCGCCCATCAGTACATAGAGCAGATGCCCGAAGAGGTGCGCTTCGCCGTCTTTGGCAACGTTGGTACGATGATCTTCTTTCGCGTAGGAGCCATTGATGCCGAACTTATCGAAAAAGAACTCGCGCCAACCTTTACCGGCGAAGATTTGGTCAATCTTGGCATTTATCAAATCTATCTGAAGCTGATGATAGACGGCTTGACCTCGGCGCCTTTCTCGGCGACGACCTTACCCCCCGTCGCTCTGCCTGAGCGTTCGTATGTCAGTGAAGTGATCGCCGCATCGCGCGCCGCTTACGCGCGCCCGCGCGCGGAGATTGAGGCGATGATTAAAAAGCAAAAAGAAGACCTCGCCGCCCTCGGTGCCGCAAGCGGTGGAGACAAGAAGAAGACGAGCGATAGAGGCGCCGTCTTTACCCCCGCCTCGTCTCCCCACCAGCAGGCTCGCCCTGACTCGGCAACGGCGAGGCCGGCCCCCGTCGCTCCGTGGAAGCGGCCAGTGTCCAACACCTCGCCCGCCACACGGTCGTCTTTGGGCGATCACGCAAACAAAAGTGGCGGACACACTCCCGTCCCCGCCGCGACCCCTCTACCCGCGACCCCGCGGCCGGATCACGCGGCGTCGGTACAGCGCAGTCCTTCCTCGCCGTTGCCGAGACAAGGCGCTCCCGCACTATCATCGCGACCCATCACTCCACCACGCGCCCCTGCCGCGCCCCGCGCTCCGCTTCCCGTGCGCCCCGCTCCACCGCCTCATGAGGTGCGGCGCGATAGTGGTGCGGACGCGGAGACGAAACTGCACCAGCCATTCCGTGCGGCGTTGCATGCTGCCCAATCAGAACAGTCTGAAGTGTCGGAGGCGGGTGGGGCAACCTCTGTACCGCAGAGCACTCCATCGCACCCCCCGGCGCCGCACGCTCAGCACGCTCAGCACGTTTCACCACGGCATGATCGCACCGTTTCACTCAATCACCTTGCCAAGCGCCCAACCAAAGAGGCGTCGCCCAACTCAAGCAATATGAGCGCTCTGCGCGGCGCTCTTGCCGCAGCGCTCAAAGATGCGGGGCAGGCATCGCCCGCGTCCGCGCCGATACCTCCGTCTACGGTACCGCACACATCACCCTTACAACCCCACACTCCTCCGGCGACAAAGACACCGGCCACCGGCAGGGATGGTGCCGCCGTGCCCCCGCCCGCCGAAAAAGGCATTCCCGAGATTCCCGAACCCGTCCTGCGCAAGACATTGCGCGTGGATGACGCCTCCTAATCACTTAGGACTCCGAGTCCTAAGTAAGTGATTGTGTCTTATCGTAACGTCATGCTATAGTACCCCCAATGAAACGGCTGATAGTGTCGTGCCTTCTGGCATGGGTGTCTGCTTGTTCTATTGTCTCTGCGCAGGTGAGCATAACCGAGATCATGTATGATCTTGAGGGGTCGGACTCGGGCCGCGAATGGCTTGAGATTTTTAACGGTTCATCCGCGGGGATTGATCTTTCTTCGTGGCGTCTTTTTGAAAATGGCACGAACCACACGCTTACAGAATTTTCGGGAGGCGCGACTGTGCCGGCATCTTCGTATGCGGTGATCGCCGACAACGCGCAGAAATTTTTGGAAGACCACCCCTCGTTCTCGGGTATACTCTTTGACAGCGCCTTCTCACTCTCGCAGACGGGTGAGACGCTCATCCTGCGCGATGGCGGTCTCGCTGATCGCGATACGGTCGCCTATGACCCTGCAGGGGGCGGTGCGGGCGATGGTATGTCGCTGTACAAAACGGCGAGCGGATGGGCCGCGGCATCGCCCACTCCGGGAGGGGCACCTCTCGGAAGTGGCGGGGGAGGTGGCACGTCGTCGGCTACGAGCAGTGCGAGCGGCGCAGCTGCGCCACCCTCCTCATCGGCCGGTGCGGGTGCGGTTGAGCCGATGATCCGTGTCTCGATAACCCGGCACACGCCCGCACCTGCGGTGGGTACCGTTGCCGCGTTTCACGCCCTTGCCACGGGCGTGAAGGGCGAGCCGCTTGCGCGGGTGCGGTATCTTTGGAGTTTTGGCGATGGCACCCGCGCCGAGGGGGAGCAGGTACAACACACCTACGTCTACCCGGGCAGGTACGCGGTCATCGTCGATGTCGCCTCCGACAAGTACGCGGCATCTGACAGAGTAACGGTGGAGGCGGTCGCGGCGCATGTGGCGATCACCGCTCTTGGTGGCAATGACGACCCGTTCGTACAGCTATCAAACCCGGGTCGCTATGAAGTTGATCTTTCCGGCTGGATGATCCGCACGGCTATGGGATATGCGATCATTCCGCACGGGACGGTGATCTTGCCGGGAAGCACGCTTAAACTCGGACCTCTCGTAACCGGTTTTACGGGTGAGGTACTCAATGATGGAGCGGAGTTGCTCTACCCCAATGGCGAGGGGGCGGGTGCTTACAGACCGGTTTCTCTCGCTCCTCTTGCGCATGCTGTGCCACAATCGGCGCCTCGCATGGCGGCTCCATCACTCGCTCCACATGAGCAGACGTCGCCGCAAAACCGTGCTATACTGCCGGAAACGGCGGAGGTGAGCACGTCGGGGGCGGCGCCTGCCATGGCAGGCGCCGCCCCCGACGCCGCGACCAAGAATTTTCTATCCGGCATCCTGCCTTGGGCCGCAGGTACCCTCGTGCTTATCTTTGTCGCCGTGGCGGGTGTCCTCGTACTGCGTACCGAGCGTTCCGCCGCGGAGGCGTTTACCATTATTGAAGACGATGCAGACAAATAGTAAAACAACAAAAAAGATCGTGGTTACCGGCGGTGCGGGCTTTGTCGGCTCGCATCTCTGCGAGCGGTTGATCAAGGATGGTCATACGGTCATCGTGCTCGACAATTATTTCACCGGCTCACGCGACAACCACGTCTCGGGGGTAGAGTACCGCGAGGGGCACACCAAGGATATTGCAAAACACATCCCGGAGGACATAGATATTATTTACCATTTGGGTGAATATTCGCGAGTCCGGCATTCATTAGCTGAACCCAATGTAACCTTTGATCTTAATATACGCGGCACACTGGGGGTTCTTGAATACTGGCGGGATAAGCGCTGTAAGTTGGTGTATGCGGGATCCTCAACAAAATTTGTACACCGCAAAGAGGATGACGTTGAGGGAAAAAACCTTGCTCCATATACGTGGGCGAAAGCATCAATGAGTGACCTTGTGGTGCAGTATGCACGCTGGTTTGAGTTGCCCTATGCTATTGTCTATTTTTACAACGTGTATGGTCCGCGTGAGCGCGGGGATCGATATGGAACGCTTATTGAGATTCTTCATCAAAATTGGTTGAACGGAGAAACACATCGTATTTCAGGTGATGGCAATCAGAAGCGAGCATTCACGCATGTGCTCGATACAGTAGAAGGTATTGTGCTTGCCGGCGAAAAAGGTGAAGGTGATGAATATGGTATTTGCGCTCGAGAGACGTTTAGTTTACTTGATGCTGCGCGCATGTTTGGTGGTCACCTTGAATATTCTCTCGCAACCAAATCAACCCGATCATCCGAGGCGGTTGATAGTAGAAAGATAAAAGCCCTTGGTTGGCAACAGCGTCATATGCTTCCTGACTATATAGAACAAACAAAGGAAAAGGGTGCCCATCTGCGCAAACAAAGCATATCCGTTGATTTTGATGCATTGCGACCTAAAAAGCGCATCCTCATCTTTTCACTTGTCTATTATCCTAATTTTCACGGAGGTGCCGAGCCGGCCATAAAAGAGATCACTGACCGTATTGATCCACATGATATAGAATTCCACATGATCACCGGCTGGTGGAATTCAAACATTCCGCGCGTTGAGCGCTACGGAAATATATTGGTACACCGCATTGGTTTTGGACGCCCCGACCCTTCATTTGCAGGGTATGGCGGCACGTTTATTCTGCGCATGAATAAGTATTATTTTCAAATCGTCGCGGCCGTTCAAGCTTTGCTGTTGCAAAGAAAATACAAGTATGACGCCGTATGGTCCATGATGGCTCTTTCGGCAGGAATTCCAGCAGTGTTGGTTAAGTTGGTACGCCCTAACATGCCTTTTATACTCACTCTGCAAGAGGGTACGAGCGCTGAACATAGCATACGCGCGATGAAGCCGGCATGGCCCCTCTTCAAACAAGTTTTTAAGAGGGCTTCTGTCGTGCAGGTGATCTCTCATTACTTGGGTGAATGGGCGCGCATGATGGGATATGCGGGGGATATTGTATTAGTGAAGAATGGTGCTAACCCACGCGACTTGAACGAAGACTATACGCAAGCAGATGTGGATGCAATCAAACAGGAACTTGGAAAGAAAGAAGGAGAAATCTTTTTGGTGAACACATCTCGTCTTGAGTATCAAAAGAATTTTGATACGGCGATTCGTGCGCTTACCTACCTTCCCGAGCATGTGAAACTGGTAATTGTGGGAGATGGTGAAGATGAGCCGAAACTTCGTAGTCTTGTGCATGAGCTCAAACTGCGCCACCGGGTCATATTTACAGGTCGCGTAGACCGTTCTGTGGTTACGCTCTACCGTAAAGCATGTGATATTTTTGTCGCGCCATCGCGTTCCGAAGGGTTGGGTAACGCATTTATCTCTGCATTGGCTTCACGTCTCCCACTTGTGACTTCCGGTGTCGGTGGTATTGCAGACTATGCGGTTGACGGTGAGACGGCGTGGATTTTTACGCCCGCCGAGGAATCAGAAGTATTGGCAAAAAAAATACGTGAAGTAATGGACAATCCAGAAAAAGCAAAGGCAATCTCAGAACGTGCTCGTGCCATGGTTGAGAAAGAGTACGATTGGGACAAGATTGCGCACACTATGCAGTCTGATGTATTCGATAAAATTATTTAATTATTAAAATCTTCTTTACGAGTTTTTATGTTATCCAAAGAACCGGCGGCAGTACTTATACACGGCCACCATCTCCAAGCACCAGATTGGGAAACTTTGGTGTGGGGCACTGAAGGATTGGGCTCTGTGGGAAGAATTCCGCGTGGTATTGAAATAGCAGTCAAAGAAGATGCGCAGTTGATTATGTGGGGGACTGGCGCATCTCTAGATTTGAAGACTGGCAAGAAGGAGTCGGAATACACCCATGACCTCGCGCTTAGTCGCGCTTCAGAATTGGGACGCTATGTTGGATTGACTGAAAGCGAAGTGGCGGAGATGATTCGCAGTCGTTCGTATATTCAGCGGGAGACTACCAACACTAAAGATGAGGTCTATGAAGCGCTAAAGCTGTGTAAAGAGAAAGGCATACACACACTTTACTTAGTTTCAACATCCACGCATGTACCGCGTTGTTTGTTAACCGCCTGCCAGTTTCAGGATGAATTTCCCGATATTGTGCTATGTGGGGTTGCTGCGTCAGCGGTGACTGCGTATTGGTCTCCAAAAGATACTGTCGTTGTTGAGCCATCGCACCGTCCCGACCGTGCAGATGTGCCGATGCAGAAACTCGCAAAGCGCTTAGCCGGTGCGCGTAAGTATCCGGAGAGGGCGCAGCGTCTGTATGATGACGTTGCGGGCTTATTGGATGTTTTCGATAAGGAGATATAATGCTACAAAAAACAGAACAGGATGTTCTGTTTTTTAAATGCATATGAAAGGGTTTTTGCCGAGGATTTTTAATGGAGGCCTTGTTGTCGTTTCACCTCGTCCTCACTGCGCAGGCGGTCGCGCGCGGCGATGTACTCTGTGCGTATTTTTTCATCAAGCGGTTGTTCATTGAGGGTGCCGCGCAATACCTCACCCCAAAAGAGCACGCGCCGACGTTGAAGTTCATGTTGATTATCTGAAGTCTGCGGGAGGGAGGATGCATAGAAGGCGATGATCTCGCCGAGACGGTAGATGCGCATAAGGCGTAAACACAGTAACTCTTCGGGGGTCCTGTTGTCTGCCACATACCGAACGAGCGCCTCCTCAAGCGGGCGATTATAGAGCGTCATAAAATTCAGGAAGCGCGCCCAACCTTCGTATTTATTGCCAAAGCGGATGGAGGCATGGTCGAGCAGATAGACGATTCCATCCTTGATCCGGAAGTTGTGCGGCACGAAGTCGGTATGGGTCAAAAAGTTTCCGTACTGGTCGATGGTGTAGGTGTTTGTCTCAAGTGTTCGGCGGGCTTGTTCAAGAAGTGATACGAGATTTTTCTCGTGGGGCACCATGAGAGAGGTGATCCGTATGAACGAGTCAAAAGATCGCAGATATTCTGCCGCGTCGCGATCTCCGAAATTTTTCCGTATCAAACGATGGTGTTTGTGTGTTGCGGCATGGGCGCTCTCCTGGGCCTTGAACGAGGCGAGGGCGAGCATGAATTGTTCTTGTAGTGGTCGGTCGATGAAAGGGATATCTTTGGGGATGAATTCCTGTATGGATATGATGAAACCCCTCGTTTGAGTAAAGAGTATTTCGCGCGGAGAAAAGAAGGTCTGGTATGAAAAACGAATGCGTTCAAGCGCCAAGCGGCATGCTCGGTCATGGCGCAATTCGGCCTTGCCTTTTGCGTTGGACGCCGCCTTGATTACCACGCGCAAACCGTCCTGCACGCGTCGTCCTAAGAGGATCAACTTCTTACCGCTCACGGTGGTTAGGGCCTGCATGAGGTGGCGTTCGCCGATAAGGTGCGGCTGATCCGTGTCCAGTACAAAACCAAGTTTTGTGAGTAAAGGCACCAGTGTGGCACACTCGTTTACGCAGTACGACTCCCATGCTTTTTTTGGATCGTTTTTAGACATGAGTGAAGATTTTTTCGAGATGTTCGAGGTGATTCGTCCACCAGGTAGTATATGCCGCCATCGCTTCGTGCGGCGGTGGATCAAAGGGCAATATCTCGGGGCGGGGTGGCGGCGTGTCGGTGATAACAGCTTGGGCGCCACTCACGGCGAAGCGCTCCAATAACCCATAGAGTATAGTCTCTCCGGCGTGTCGGTGCGCGACGTTATCGCCGAGGTGCACTACCAGAGGTGTGCGGGTGAGTCGAGCGATGATCCCTGCCGGAAACTCAACGGAAGGACCGTTCTCCACATACACGATATCGGACGCTTTCGCAGCTTTGCGGAGAGCTCTGGCAAATCGTACGAGGCGTATCGGAAGAGATAGTCGTTTGTCGATGGTAATGATTTCAACACCATTACTATGTTCCGGATGATGTCCATAGGTAACTACCGTAACCGCATGTTTGGGGCACAATCGCCGCGCGAGTTCTTTCACATACGGTGCAGGCTGCGCGATATCGGGAGGGTAGAGAGGGGTCGCTATAACGATCTTCATAGTTGTTATGATAGCATAATCAAAAACGCCCGCGATCTTGCCTTCAAAAAATACGACTGGAATCTCATCGCCAAGGACATGAAAGAGCGGGTGTTTCGTGCGACTATCAGGCATTGACACAAATATACCATTCTATATACTTTGGTATATGAATACGAAGACCACTCTTCTCTTAAAGACGGATGCAAAAGTGAAAAAGGCGGCGCAGGAGGCGGCGCAGGATATCGGCATACCGCTCTCGACCATTTTGAACGCCTACTTGCGTTCGTTTGCGCGCGACAGGCGTATCGCCTTTGATGCGCCCCTTATGCCTAATGCGCGCACCAGGGCTGTACTTGATGCGGTGAGGCGTGATCTGAAAGAAAAGAAAAATATAACTGCGTTCTCGAATGTGGACGATCTTATAGCCGATCTTGAATCATAAGCTATCCGTCTATGGTCGTCCTCATTCGTCATCGACGCTTCAAGAAGGCATTCCAAAAGTTGCCATCGGCCGTGCGTAAGGCAGTTGTCGCGCGTTTGCGTATTTTTGTTGCTGATCCTTTTGATCCGCTTCTGGAAAATCATCCGTTGCACGGTGAGTATGCCGGTTTTCGCAGTATTCGCGTAACGGGGGATTATCGGATTATCTACGATGAGATTGAGCGTGGAGTATATGTTTTAGCAACCATCGGAACCCACAGTGAACTCTATGAATGATTCTGCAATGAACGTACGTATTGAGCCGTCATGGAAGGAGGTCTTGGCGGAGGAGTTCGCCAAGCCGTATTTTAAGGAACTCGCCGGCTTTGTGAAGGGGGAGTACGCATCAGGTAAGGCGGTGTATCCTCCCGCGAAATTGATCTTCAACGCCTTCGACCTTTGCCCGTTCACTATGGTCAAGGTGGTCATCTTGGGTCAGGATCCGTATCACGGCCGCGGGCAGGCACACGGCCTCTCTTTTTCAGTGCAGGAAGGAGTGCGTGTGCCGCCTTCGCTACAAAATATTTACAAGGAGTTGCGCAGTGATCTCGCGCTTCCGACCCCGACGACGGGCGACCTCTCGCCGTGGGCCAAGCAGGGCGTCTTGCTCTTGAATGCGACGCTCACCGTCGCAGAGGGTATGCCCATGTCGCATCATGGCAAGGGCTGGGAGCACCTCACTGATGCGGCGATCAAAGCGCTCTCGGAGCGGCGCGAACACCTCGTCTTTATGCTCTGGGGCAAGAATGCGCAAGAACGGGGGAGGGTCATCGACCGCAGTAAACACCTCGTGCTCGAGGCCCCCCACCCCTCGCCATACTCGGCCTCCGCCGGCTTCTTTGGCTGTAAACATTTTTCTCTGACGAACGAGTATCTCAAAAAGCACGGTATGGAGCCGATTGATTGGAGGATCGGGTGAATTTCTATGCTCGGCCATCATCGTTTCGAGGCGGCACTCCGGGCCGCTCGGCCAAGTCTGACCGCCTCGAAACGATGATGGCCTCGCTGTGATATCACTATGGTATTATTTGATATATGAAGATCCTGATAACAACGGGTATTTTTGAGCCGGAATCGGGTGGGCCGGCGACCTATGCGCCGCGTATCGCCGAGAAGCTCGTGGAGGCGGGGCATGAGGTTGCGGTGGTAACCTATTCAGCCACACGCTCCTACGATGGTGATGCGGCGCATGGTTTCCCTATCGTGCGTATAGTGCGCCGTGGCAAGCTTTCCAACTACCTGCGCTTCTTTTTTGCACTGCTGTGGCGTTTGCCGCGCTATGATCTTGTCTACTCGCTCGACTGGCTTGCGGCCGGATTGCCTGCGGCGCTTTCGTGCGGGATATGGCGCAGGCCTTTTGTCGTACGCGTGGGCGGCGGCTATATTTGGGAGAAGTATTTGCAGGATGGGCATGCGCCTGTCACCCTTGATGAATTCTATAGGCGCGGTCTTCATATGATGCCCGAGTATGCGACGATCTATCGGATCATCCGTTTCGTACTTGCTCGCGCCTCACATATCGTGTTCAATTCGGAACGTCAGCGCATACTCTCGCTCTCGCCCTATGGCCTTGCGGAGGAACAGACGAGCGTTATTGTAAACCCGGTTCCACAGCCCATCCCGGGCGTAGTGCGCGGCACACCGACGAAAGAGATCATCTTTTTTGGGCGGTTGATCGTTATGAAAAATGTGGAGGTGTTGATCGATGCTTTTCGCATCGCCAACCTTCCTGCGCTGTGGCATCTCGCGATCATCGGTGACGGGCCGCAAAGAGGAGCCCTGGAGCGGCGCATCAAAGATGCGGGGATGGGAGAGCGCATCGCGCTTCTTCCCGCAATGCGCCGCGATGAGCTCTACGCGCGCGTGAAGGACTGCGCCTACGCAGTGATCCCGAGTTGGACGGATATTTCTCCCAACCAAGCCGCCGAACTGCTCTCGCTTGCTATCCCCTTCGTGATCACGCGGGAGACGTACGTACCTTTCTTGGATCAGGTGCCGGAGACCTTCGACCCGCACGTTGCAGAAGAGCTTGCGGAGATAATGCGGCGGCTTGCCGACGGGGCTGAATATGAGCGATTTTCCAAGGCTTTTGGGGCGATCGAGTATGCGTATTCGTGGGATGATGCCCTGCGGGAACACATGGATGTATTCTCGTATGTTACAATGAAATGACCTATGAAAGGACTGACGGTTATCATGATCGGCTCCGACCGGAAACTTTTTGAAGAGGGGAGTGCGGTTCGGGAGCGAATGCGGGCGTATTCTCGCCTTCTTGAAGAGATGCATATCATCGTCTTTGCCGGGCGTGAGCTTGGATTGAGTGTGCAGAAGTTGGAGGCGAACATTACGCTTCACCCGACGAACTCGACGAGCAGGTGGCGGTACCCTTTTGATGCGGCGCGGATCGGCGCCGCCGTAGGCGGCGCCGACATCGTGACGGCGCAAGACCCGTTTGAGGCGGGATACGCGGCGTGGCGAGTGGCGCGCGCCATAGGCGCGCGCCTCCAGCTCCAGATACACACCGATTTTTTAAGCCCCTATTTTGTTAAAAGCTCGGTTTTTAACAAAATACGAGTCATGCTGGCGCGGTTTCTTTTGCCGCGCGCCGATTGCGTGCGCGTCGTAAGCGAGCGCATCGCGCGCTCGCTTACGGAGGGAGGTGTTGCGCTCCGGCAAGCACCCTTCGTTCTGCCGATCTACACCGACATTCGGCGCATCAGGAACTACATGCCCCTGCGCGACCTGCATGCGGCATACCCGCAGTTTACCGAGATCATCCTCATGCTCTCGCGCCTTACGGAAGAAAAGGATATCCCGACAGCTCTGCGCGCTTTCGCTTCGGTCAGGGCGGGGCATCCGCGCGCCGGACTGGTCATCGTAGGGAGCGGGCCGGAACGGGCGCGCCTCGCCGTGTTCGCGGCGCAGTATGGGGTGGCCGATGCTGTCGCCTTTGAGCCGTGGGCAGACGATCCGCTCTCGTGCTTCAAAACAGCCGATATCTTTCTGACCTCATCTTTGTACGAAGGATATGGTCTTACCTTGGTCGAGGCGGCGGCATCGGATTGCCCTATCGTAACGACGGATGTCGGCATCGCGCGCGAAGTCTTCGGATCTGGGCGTGCGGCGCTCATCTGCCCCGTTGGCGACGAGAAGTGTTTGGCGGAGCAGGTAGTCCTGCTCTTGCAAAACTCCGGTTTGCGTCGCCAAACGGCCTTTAAGGCGCAGAGCGCGGTTGAGCATATGGTGGGCGCCGGCGGCACGGACACCTACGCCAAACAACAGGTGGAGCGGTGGGAGGCGTGCGTGCGGTAATACTCATTTTATATAGGTTAGGTATGGAACAATCAAGCACAATCGGTTTTATCGGCCAGGGGTGGATCGGCAAGCACTATGCCGACGATTTTGAGACGCGCGGTTTTGGGGTGGTGCGGTATGCCAAAGAGGCGCCGCATGATACGAATGCGGAACGCATCAAGGAGTGCGGCATCGTCTTTGTGGCGGTGCCGACGCCGACGACCCCTGCCGGGTTTGATGCGAGCATCGTGAAGGGCGTGCTCGCGCACCTCGCACCCGGAACCGTCGCCGTTATCAAGTCCACCCTCGCACCCGGCACGACCGAAGCTTTGCAAGAGGCGTATCCCGACCTCTTCGTGCTCCACTCGCCGGAGTTTCTGCGCGAGGCCTCCGCCGCCTACGATGCGGCTCACCCTGCGCGTACCATCATCGGCATTCCGCGTGATACCGAGGCGTATCGGGCGAAGGCGGAAGAGGTGATCGCCGTCCTGCCCACCGCGCCGTATGTGCGCATCTGCAGTGCTCGCGAGGCGGAGCTGGTCAAGTACGCCGGCAATTGTTTCCTCTTTACCAAGGTCGTCTTTATGAATATGCTCTACGACCTTGCGGCAAAGGAGGGTTGTGCGTGGGATGTGGTGCGGGAGATGATGGTCGCCGACGAACGCATCGGCGCGTCGCACACCAACCCTGTCTTTCACAGCGGGCATGCCGACAAAGACACCCCTCCCGGCCGTGGTGCCGGCGGACACTGCTTCATCAAAGATTTCGCCGCCTTTGCCACCCTGTACGAAAAAGCGGTAGGCGACACGGCCGGCGTTCTTGCACTGCGTGCACTTGAAGAGAAGAACAAGCGCTTGCTCTGCGAGAGCGGCAAAGATAGCGATCTTCTGGAGGGTGTCTACGGCATGGGCACATGCGGTACCGATCATATCGTATGAACCTGCTCATCATCACACAAAAAGTGGACAAAAATGACGACGTACTCGGCTTTTTTCACGGGTGGATAGAGGAGTTTGCCAAGCACTGCCAAAACGTAACCGTCATCTGCCTGTATGAAGGCATGCACGATCTGCCTAAAAACGTCCGCGTGCTTTCCTTGGGAAAGGAACACGGCGTGTCGCGAATAAAATACCTCACCCGCTTCTATCGCTTCATCTGGCAAGAGCGCACAAACTACGACAGCGTTTTTGTGCATATGAACCCCGAATACGTCGTCTTGGGGGGCTTGCTCTGGCGCATGTGGGGGAAGACGATTGGGTTGTGGTATATGCACAAGAGCGTTGATTTGAAACTTCGTATTGCGGAGAAACTTGCACATCACATCTTTAGTGGTACAAAAGAAAGTTTTCGTTTCAAAAGTAGTAAATTGCATGTCATGGGACATGGTATTGATACTCACTTTTTTTCACCAGATCCTACAATCAAACGTGGCGCACACCTTTTGTCAGTTGGACGGTTGATGTCGATAAAGCACCATGATGAGGTGATTCGTGTTGCCAAGGAGGAGACGCGTGCGCTCCGTATTGCGGGTAGTGGCACGGAACGCGATGCATTAAAAGCACTCGCGTCCGAGCTTGGTGTCGAGGTAACATTTCTCGGCCCGCTCTCACAAAAAGAACTGCGAGATGAGTATAGAAAAGCGGCAAGGCTTGTCCATCGATCACAAACAGGCTCACTTGATAAGGTAGTTCTTGAGGCCGCTGCGTCAGGGTGTGTTGTTGATACGAGTGACCCTGCAACTTCAAAGCTTCCACTCTCGGTCGAGTATGTTCGCACACATCACGCGCTCCAATCCCTCGTGCCGGCAATTCTTTCATTGTATGAAAAAAATCTTGCTTAATATTCTTTACGCGATACGTTGTTTTCTTGATCGGATTTTTCATTTTCGGGAAGTGGCTATTTTGTGTTACCACTCTATTTCTGAAGATGCGCACGAAACCGCTGTGCCCCCGATAGATTTTGCGGTGCATCTCGCACAACTTAAAAAAAAGGGCACCTCGTTTGTATCACTCGAAGATATTATCGATTGGTACGAAAATAAAAGAATCGGGTTCCCGAAGAAAGTGATAGCGGTTACCTTCGATGATGGGTATGTTGATTTTGAAACAACCGCGCTCCCTATCCTTGAAAAATATGCCGTACCCGCGACTCTTTTTGTAATAGGCGATAGTGTAGAGAGTCGAGGTGCGCTCAAAAACAATATTCCATTACTTACTCAAGAAGCGGTAAAGCGTCTTGGTGCCCATCCGCTTATTACTATTGGCTATCACTCAAAAACACACGCCAATCTCTCGAAGCTTGCTAAGGCAGATATTGTACAGGAAGTCCAGCCACCGTTTCCGGCTGATGTATTTGCCTATCCCGGCGGAAATTATTCTGAAGAGGCAATACAGGCAGTTCGTGAAGCGGGGTACCGCGCGGCGTTCTCGATTAAACGCAATCTTGTAAGGCGCGGTAAAAGCCGATGGCTTTTACCGCGCCTTGTCATATTGAAAAACGATACTCCGGCTGACATCGCGCGATATGCAAGCGTAGCGCAATATTGGTATACAGGCATTCGCCGGTTTTTTTAAAGTATTTCACATTGGTTGGTTGTTCGCGTGTGTGAAAACGCATCGACCTTGTTGTGTGTTCCTTCAGCAATCAATTCCAATTTTGATTTCAGTGCTATATGATAATACGTATCTATCAATGTCAAAAATAACTCACATCCAATGTTCTGTTGGTATACTTACCTTCAACTCCGGAAAAACACTCCGGCGCGCGCTTGAGAGTGTTAAGAATTGTGATGATATTGTCATCTCTGACGGTGGATCAACGGACGATACGTTGGATATTGCGCGTGAATATGGTGCGCGTGTCATTGCTCAAGATGAGGTGTGTAAAGATTCGCATGGTTTCCTAAAAGATTTCTCATGCGCCAAAAACCAACTTATTGCGGAGGCAAAACATCCGTATCTCCTCATTCTCGACTCCGATGAGGCGGCCTCTCCGGATCTAGTTGTCGCACTTACACACATTGCACAGAGCGGTACTGAAGACGGGTATCGTATTCCTATTCGTATGTGGTGGAGGGGACGAATGATCGAATACGCCGCAAACTATCCCGGCTATCAATATCGGATCGTGCGAACTGATCGTGGTGTGCGTATGGTTAAACCAGTCCATGAAAGACCGGTGTTTTCTCAAACACCCGGAGCTACAAGCATGCTCACTGCTCCGTGGTATGTCTATCTCGATGATGATTTTGTCTATAGGTACATGGGACGAAATAAGAAATACGTACGTCGTGAGCTCGAATCGCTGGGTGCTATTTCACTGCGACATTTTATCCTGAGTGTTTTTCCCAGAAATATGAGATCAATAGCAGGTATCACCCTAAAGGTCTTGTGGTATCATGTTCGCCATCCACGAGCGGTGCTCATGCCATGTGCGGTGGAGTGGGGGAGGGTGCGTTATCATTTTGCGCTTATCATGGGTGCGCTCAAACAAGTATGTCGCGTATAACATTCACACAGATGATTCGTGAGGCGGCGGTGTATCTTGAAAAGCATCGTATGTGCTCAAAGCATCACGTTGAACATACGGGAAGTAATGCCTACCTGTTGGATTTTTATGATTACCTCGGTGATGCAAAAAAGGGTAAAGAGTTGGTATGGTATTTGCTTGATTTGATTGTGGTCTCACCGGAAGGAGGAGCAAAGGTTTTTTACCCCGGGCACTTAAACCCCATGAACATGTCGCAAAATGTTATCGACACCGGTACCGCAGTTGATACTATCGCGCGTTTTGCTTCCAGAAATCGTACTCTTTTTTCTGATGCAGAACATATGCGGATACAGAGGACGCTTCGTGAAGTGGCGGAGGGGTATCTCATTACAGCCGCGCGGAGTAAAAAAATAACCAACCAGCGTCTCTGGGGCCTCACCGGCCTTGCGTCGTATGCCGCGTATAGTGGAGAGACAGAGATGTATCGAACAATTGCTGAAACGAGTGTACACAAAGCTTTTGCAGACAGTACTCCTGACGGTTTTTTTCGCTATTATCCCAATCCTGATGGACGTTCACTCCCGTACGATGACCTAACTACGTTTTATCAGTCTCGCCATACTGCCTTTATGCAGTATTCGCTTCACTTGTTGGAGATGGAAGGCGATGAGTACGATGCACGCATTGAAGCAGGAGTGGGAGCGTTACTTTCAATGTATGATAACGAGGGGATTAAAGACATGCGCATGGAGTGTAAACGATGGTACTGGCTCTCTTCGTATGAGGTTGCTTCGCATTCATTTGATGCATATGCGCTGGCTCACTCAAAAAATCCTCATGCAAAAGTTGCTCTCAACAATGTGCTCTATCAAATCAGGCAACACTTCTTTGACGGTTTTCTTCACTCGCATAAGGGACTGAATGTTAATTTTCAGTGCCCGATATTTTGGACCGCGCACCTTGCGTGGCTTACTCGCATCGACAGTATTGAAGCACTGTTTAATCAAGCATCCCGCGTCGAACCATTTTCATACACCTTTCACGGGAAAGAGGTTTTTACTGACACCAATGAACAGAGGCGTATTTTAATAAACACGCGCCTACAGCACCGAAATCCAACAACCGGTATTTTTGAAAATGGTCTTGATGGTGCCTGTGCATGGCGATTGCGTCTCCCGCGCCTACCGCGTGCGTACCTATTTAGTGTACGAGAAGTGCTCAATCACAGTTGGTATGCACTCCGTGGAGGGCATATTGCTGAAACATGCGTACGTCTTTCGCGGTTCTTTTTTGAATCGTTAGTGATGCTTCTGCCGTGTTATAGGATAGGATATGGAAAAATAACTTCTCTGAAAATTGGTGCAGACAGTGTAATCGTAACCGTCCTTCCTGCCAGTAAATATGGCACCTTGTTGAACAAGGAGGTTACTAAGACCATTCCGATATGAAAATTATGTATACGGCGTTTATTCGACTTCCTACGGAAAAGGCACACGGCGCGCAGATCATGAAGACCTGTGAAGCATTTGCGGGTGAAGGTGTCGAAGTAGAGCTTGTCATACCCGGTCGTAAAACACCTGTCACCGACGATCCTTTTGACTATTATGATGTGCAAAAAAACTTTACTGTCACAAAATTGAAAACACCTGACTGGGTAGGGTGGGGAGTGATTGGTTTTATGGTTTCGGCGCTGTGGTTTTCCGAAGTCATAAGATGGCGAAAGAGTTTTTGGAATGCTGATATTGTCTATTCACGTGACGCTTTTGTGCTCCTGCAGTACCTTTTTCTTGGTAGAAAAATTGTCTATGAGGCACATACAAAACCAACGTTTATTTCGAAACTCGTTGCGAAGTACGCGTATCGACTCGTCGTTATTTCAGAAGGATTGCGTGACGTGTACATAGACGTGGGTATTGCGCCCGAAAAAAGCATTGTCGCTCACGACGCCATTGATCCTGAGTCATTTAAAAGACAGTACGACCTGAAAGAATCGAGAGAGTGGCTCGGTATTCCGCAAGATAAAAAGATCGCACTCTATGTGGGTCGCATCGATAGCGCGAAGGGCGCGGACACCTTTGCCGCGGCAAGCGAATATGTCGGGGAAGACATGCTCTGCGTTCTTGTTGGTACCGGACCTCTTGTGGAAGAATTACAAAAGAAATATCCAAAAGCAAGGTTTTGTCCGGCAACACCATACAAACAGTTGTCGCGCGTATTGGCGGCAGGTGATGTGTTGGTGATACCCAACTCAAACAAAAATGAGGATGCTTCAAAATACACCTCGCCAATGAAAGCGTTTGCCTATCTTGCGACAGGCAAACCAATCGTTTCTTCTGATGTGCCCGCGCTTCGTGCCGTACTGAAAGAAAACACACTTTTTTTTGAGCCTGATGATGCATCGTCTCTTGCTTGGTATTTGGAACATTCAGATTCACTGAAAGTAAAACAGCAAGATACGTATACGTGGAAAAAACGGGCAATCGCCATCCTTTCGGGCATCAAACTTGACAATGTATCATAACCGACCTTTTTTACCTCCCGACGCGCATTAGGTTTTTTTCTATCAAGGTATATAATTGCATGTATGAATACTGCAGTACCCATACACATATCGGTTGTTGTGCCGGTATATGGCTCGCATGATATATTGCATGAATTATACTCTCGTGTTGTAGTAGTGCTGGAAAAAATAACCCCGGATTTCGAATTATTATTGGTCAACGATGCCAGCCCCGATCAGGCATGGCAGACAATACAAAAACTGGCACACCAAGACAAGCGCGTTCGTGGTCTCAACCTCTCGCGTAATTTTGGTCAGTATCCTGCTATTACCGCAGGGCTTGAAGCAAGTCGCGGGGAGTGGGTAGTGGTTATGGATTGCGACCTGCAAGACCAACCCGAAGGGATCGAAAAAATGTACGCAAAGACCAAAGAGGGGTTTTTTGTGGTTGTCGGCTCTCGACAGAAGCGTCATGATGGTTTTCTGCGTCGGTGTCTATCGCGTTGTTTTTACAGCACGTTGAGTTATTTGTCGGGTATTCATCAAGAACGCACCCTCACTAATTTTGGCATATATCATCGGCGAGTTATTGCCGCGATTCTTTCTATTCAAGATCGCATGCGGTATTTTTCGGTTATGGCACGATGGGTTGGTTTTCGAAGAGCGATGGTGCCCGTTGAGCATGCTCCGCGAAAGGGTGGGGAGTCGGGATATTCATTTCGTAAGTTGTTTAGTCTTGCTACCGATATTATCTTGGCGTATTCCGAGCGACCGTTGCGAATTATCGTTAAAGTCGGTATGGTGGTGTCCTTGGTTTCCGGTATCTACCTGGTGTCTGTTATTTGGCACGCTCTTCAGGGCGGTGTCAATGATAGCGCGATACTGGTACTTGGATCGCTTTGGTTTATATTTGGCCTATTGACTATCATGATCGGAATTGTCGCTTTGTATCTCGGTAAAACCTTTGAAGAAGTAAAGAAAAGGCCAATTTACATCGTGCAGGAAGAGGTATAATATAAGGCGTATATTCACAGAATGAATGATTCTCCTAAGCAATCCACCATGTCGTTACATAATAAAACCCTTCTTGTCTGTGGCGGTGCCGGTTTCATCGGTTCTAATTTTATCCACTACATTCTTCAGAAGTACCCGTCAGTCAAAATTGTAAATGTAGATAAACTGACCTACTCGGGTAATCTTGATAACGTAGAGGCGTGTGCCGATGACGAGCGGTACACTTTTGTCGAAGGTGATGTGGCAGATCAGAAGAAAATCGACGCTGTTTTTGCGGAGTATGCCCCTGATTATGTTATCAACTTTGCCGCTGAAACTCACGTTGATCGAAGTATCCATGTTGGTTCGCTGGAGTTTATCAATACCAACGTAGTCGGCGTGTACAATATTCTTGAGGCGGTAAAAGCATCGCAGCAGGTACAGAAGTACGTTCAGGTCTCTACCGATGAGGTGTATGGTTCACTCGATTTGGATACGAAAGAGCTCTTTACTGAAGAGACGGCTTTTGCGCCCAATGTTCCGTATGCCGCCACAAAGGCAGGTGGTGATATGCTCTGTCGCGCCTATCACAATACATGGGGATTGCCCGTTGTCGTAACACACTGTTCCAATAATTATGGGCCGCGACAGTATCCCGAGAAACTCATCCCATTCTTTATTTTACGCATGCTTGAGGGGAAGAAGCTACCTCTCTATGGCGATGGGCGAAATGTTCGTGACTGGGTATACGTACTTGATCATTGCGAGGCGCTCGAGCTTTGTTTACTGCAAGGACGCACGGGTGGAGTCTATAATATCGGCGCTGACAACGAGCTGGATAATAGGGATATTGCCGCGCGTATTTTGAAGTATTTCAACAAAGGGGAGGACATGATTGAGTTTGTCACCGATAGGCCGGGACACGACCGTCGATACGCAATAGACGCGTCGCTTATTCGCAAGGAGCTTGGGTGGAAGCCGCGACATAACTTTGAAGATGCGTTTCTCACAACGGTGCAGTGGTATCTTGATAACAACGAATGGGTTGAGAAGGTGCGCGAAAAGACGGGTGTTTTTAACCCTCATATCGATCTTTGGGGAAAGCATACTATCAAATAACATTATGAAAGGCATCATTCTCGCTGGAGGATTGGGAACGCGCTTGCGCCCGTTAACCAACATAACAAACAAACATCTCTTGCCGGTATACAACAAACCGATGATTCTGTATCCACTGGAGACGCTCAGAAAGGCGGGGATCACCGAGATTATGGTTGTATGCGGTCGGGAACACGCGGGTGATTTTATGAATTTTCTCGGTTCGGGTGAGGAATATGGCATAACGTGTTCGTATGCTATTCAAGATACCAATAATGGCGGTATTGCCGATGCGCTCCGTCAGGCCGAAGGCTTTTCTGACAACGAATCCGTCGCGGTTGTCTTGGGCGATAATATCTTTGATGGTGATTTTAGCGAGGACATAGCCACGTTTACTGATGGCGCGAAGGTCTTCTTTAAGGAAGTTGCCAACCCGTCTCGTTTTGGTGTTCCTGTCTTTGACGACTCCGGTGAGCGTATACTGACTATCGAAGAAAAACCAAAAAATCCAAAATCAAAATTGGCACAAACAGGTTTCTATATTTACGACACCAATGTTTTTTCATTTATTAAAACGCTCAAGCCCTCGGCCCGTGGAGAATTGGAAATTACCGATGTTAACAATATGTATTTGAGTAAAGGAAAACTCTCGCACGCTCTTGTTGAGGGTCTTTGGTCTGACGCGGGAACATTTGAATCATTGCTCGCGGTAAGTAACGAAATCGCAAAGCGTACAGTATGAGCTCCTGTAATTTTGAACGTGTCGTAACGACCGGAGGCGGTGGAATGGTGGGGGCGTATGTTGATTTTGGTTTACGGCCGAGTCATCACGAGCTCGATATTACCAATGAACTGCAGGTGAGAGAGTATATGGAGAAACACAAGCCGAATGCGATTATCCACCTTGCGGCGGCGGCGGATATGGCACGTTCGGAGCGAGAGCCGGAGTATGCCTATGATATAAACGTGCGCGGCACATACAACGTAGCGCGCGCGGCGAGCGATATCGGCGCCACTATGGTGTACGCGTCTTCTTCGCGAGTATTTCGAGGTGATAAGCAAGCACCTTATAATGAAGCAGACGTGCCACAGCCGGAGACGCAGTATGGGCGAACAAAACATATCGGTGAAATCTTGGTAAGAGATATGGTGCCGCAACATATCATTGCGCGTACCGCTTGGGTATTTGGTGGCGGGCCGACGCGGGATAACAAGTTTTACGGCGCTGTTCTTAAGCAATTGTTGTCGAACGTGCCAGAGGTTGTCGCGCTCAACGACGTGCAAGGGTCGCCAACCTACGGAAAGGATTATATTCAAGCAATAAAAGAATTACTTTCGGCAGGCAAAACAGGTACGTATCATATAGTTAATTCAGGGGTCGCGACGCGGTATGATCTCGCCGAGGTTTTGGTTTCACAAATGCATTCTGATGCCAAGGTACGCGCTGTAGATCGAAGTTATTTCCCCGGCGGGGCTACGCTTCCGGTAAATGAAGCGGTCGTCTCCGATCATTGCATGCTCAGGCCATGGAAGGAAGCGCTTGCAGAATATATTAAAGAGGAGTGGAGTGTCTGAATGTATTCAAGGGTTTAATCAGTTATAATTTTATCCGATATGATGGAGAAAATACCACAACCAAACCACTTGGAAAAAGAAAAAGAGACTCTCAAGCAACTTGTTGTGGGTTTCCCTGATGCTTTTTGTATTCTCGCCGGGCCTTCTCGATTTGATAAAACACGCGGGTATGTACCCAGTTCGTTTGGTATAGGAGATGAAAATAGTCGACTGGCAATAGAAAGTGGGCACATAAATCTAGAAAAACTCGATATTCACCTTACTCCGGAGGAGATGGAGCATATGAGAAAAAATGGAGTTCCCGCCGGTGGTAACGATCGAGTTATTGCGGTGGCGAAGATACATGAAGTTTTTCCTGAAGCACAGATTGTAACAGTAACTCGTCCAAGAAACGAAGACGAACCAACCTACGCGACAATTATCGAGGAAGAGTTACGTCGAAGAGGTGTCAAAGACGATAGCATAGTCTCAACAGGGGAACATGCTGTCGCTGTGGACACTATCACTGAATACAAAGAGCATGCGCGACTATGGAGAGAACACGGATGGAAGAATATAGTCTTCGTTTTGTCTGCTTGGCATGAGCCACGGGCAGAAGCACTCCTGAACCATATAGAAGATTTTGTCGACAATAGTCCCGACGGGCAAAACACCGCACTCGTTGAATTTGTAGAAGCAATCAGAAATGGGGAGTTGACGGTTCAGTTTTTGAACACAAGCGCAGTACTTTCAGCAAGTAGCGGTAAATACAAGCGATTTTTTGAAGAAAAACTCGCACATGATCCGGGTATGCGACTTCGCGAAGCTATTGAGAAAAGCGCGGTTGAGGACATAACGTCGGGCACATACGGAGGAAAGACACTGAAACATAAAATCTGGGAAGATAAACCTTAACTATATGGCACATAGACATAAAACCACCTGCAGAATCTGTTCATCGAATGAACTCACGAGGTTTCTTGTTCTTGGTGAGCATCCGCCCGTAGACAATTTTATTACGGCGGAGGGTAAGAAGAATGAAAAACGGTATCCTCTCGACGTGTATTTTTGTAACACGTGCAATCTCGTACAGCTTCTCGATGTTGTTGAAGAAGACGAGCTTTTTCATGGGGAATACGCGTATTTTTCCTCTGCCTCCAAACCACTCGTGGAGCATTTTCGTGAGTACGCGGCGGACATTAAGAGTCGCTATAACCTACAAAAGGATGACTTGGTGGTGGACATCGGTTCAAACGATGGAGTCCTGCTGCAATTTTTTACAGACACCTGTCGCGTGCTCGGTGTAGAACCTTCTGCCAACGTGGCGGCTGTTGCCAGTGCGAAAGGCATAGAAACACAAAGTGGTTTTTTTACCGAAGAGATGGCACGAGACATCGTAGCGCGACATGGTACCGCAAAGGTTGTTACTGCAAATAATGTCTTTGCGCATATTGATGATCTTGATGAAATCGTGCGAGGGGTGCAGGTGTTGATTGGTGATGATGGTGTGTTTGTTACGGAGTCGCACTACCTCTTAGACCTTATCGAGAAGATGGAGTTTGATACGGTGTATCACGAGCATCTTTGTTACTATAGCATTAAGCCATTATGTTACTTGTTTGAGAGGTTTGGTATGGAGGTTGCTCTTGTTGAGCGTGTGGCGACACATGGTGGATCGATACGTGTTTTTGCTCGTAGAAAAACCGGTGAGCCGGTAGATGCTTCCGTCGCGGCATTACTCGAACTTGAAAAGAGTAGCGGCTTGCATTCTCTGGAGCGATTTAAGGATTTTCAAAAAGACGCGGAGGCGGTGCGCGACAAGTTGGTTTCACTTGTGCGCGGTTTGCGCGAAGAGGGGAAGGTGGTTACCGCATACGGTGCACCGGCAAAAGGCAATACGTTACTGAACTTTTGCGGATTTACTGCAAACGACATTTCTTTTATCACGGACACAACGCCCTACAAGATTGGTTTACTTACTCCGGGAAGCCATATTCCGGTTGTTTCACCCGATATATTAAAAACGGAAACACCGGACTATATTTTGCTTTTGGCGTGGAATTATCGAGATTTTATTCTTGAAAAAGAGAGTGAGCTACGCGCGCGCGGCGCAAAATTCATTATTCCTATTCCTAACGTTGAGATTGTATGAACGAAGAAACAGACATTCAACACATCTTAGATTGGCTTGAGGAGCGACGAGCGGCGTATCCTGTAACTACCTGTGAGGTAGGTGTGAAGGAGTGTCCCGGTTGGCAGGTTAATGAAGAAACAGGCAATATTACGCACGAAACCGGCAAGTTTTTTTCTATTATCGGCGTAAAGGTTTCCGGCGCCGCCGATCGAGAGATTCCTTCATGGAGTCAGCCGATGCTCGAGCAAAAGGAGCTCGGTATCTCGGGTGTCATCAAGCAAAAGAGAGGTGGTATAGATCACTATCTTTTCTATGCCAAGTTTGAGCCCGGCAATGTCAACACCTTGCAAATCTCTCCTGCTCTGCAAGTATCCGAAGGCAACTTGTCTGTAGCACACAAAGGCAAGCGACCGCGTTTGGTCGAGTATTTTGATGGAACAAAAGGAAGGGTGATCGAGGCGGTTACGGGAGTCGAGGATGGCGGGCGATTCTATCAGAAGGTCAATCGCTCAATGATCGTTGAGGTTGATGAATCCGAGGAGGTACCGATCACAGAGGACTATATGTGGCTGACCCTGCCACAAATCAAACGATTACTCCGTGTCGATGTTACAATGAATTCGCTTGCCCGTAATGTATGCGCGCTATTATGAATATACAAAACAATAACAAAACAATTAGAATCGGTATTCTCGGGACTTCCGCTATCGCCAAGCGTTATGGTATCCCCGCATTTCAGTCTCTCTCGGGTGTTGAGCTGGTAGCGATTGCCAGTCGAGATGAGGTTAAAGCAAATGAATGGGCTCGTGAATACGGCATGGAGCCTGAGGGGTACGATACGCTTATCGCGCGTGACGATATCGATGTTATATATAGCCCGCTTCCGATTGGACTGCAAGAGGAGTGGGTATGTAAAGCGGCCAGTGCCGGTAAGTATGTCATTGCTGAAAAATCCATTACGTATAGTTTTGCTTCTGCAAAGCGAATGGTGGAGGTATGTCGAGCGGCGGGTGTGGCTCTCTATGAAAACTTCGTGCCGGAATTTCATCCTCAGCATGCGCGTGTATTAGAAATCATCGCGGACGGGCGAGTGGGCGCGCCACATGTTTGGAATGGCGCGTATGGATTTCCGCCATTTCCGTCTGAGGACATTCGCAATAATGCGGAGCTAAAAGGTGGCGCGCTCAATGACTGTGGATGCTATACGGTTTTTATGGCACGAAAAATTATGCGTGGAGAACCGCTTGCTGTTACGTGTACGGTGCACAACGATGGCAAGGAAGTGGATATCAGAGGCTCGGCGATGCTCGAATTTGAAAAAGGGGAGGCGCTTATGTCATTTGGATTTGATAACCTGTATCAAAATCGCTATTCGGTTTGGGGTTCAAAAGGGGTGGTGCAGACCAATCGTGCGTTTGCTATTCCGCCGACGATGAAGCCGATTGTTGAGCTTACTACAAATGACGGCACGCAAGATATGCGCGAGTCGTTTGAGATACCGGAAGCAAATCAGTTTGCTTTGAGTTTTGAATTTTTCTGTGAAGCCGTAGCGACGGGTGACGCAAAAAAGTATGAGGAAATGTATGCTCGCATTCTCAGTCAGGCTCGTGTCTTGGAAGCAATGCGCGTCTCCGCGCGTGAGGGCCGTCGCGTAGAAATTGCCGAGATTGGTCACGAATAAGATATTTTATCTTGGTAGCATATCAAAACCCCGCGCACGCGTGGGGTTTTGATATAGCTTTGTCAGAAGAGCGGATACACGCTTGTGCTTAGTGCGATCTTCCTTCAAACCAAGCAAGGACTTTTTCCATTTCACTTTCAGTATCTGCACCGTACTCTTCAGCAAATATAAGTATGTCAGCTACAAGTGCCGCGATGCGATGGTGAGGGTCTTGATGTCCGTGGTGGTCACTCATGACTTCGCCACGGGCAACTTGTATCGCCATTTTCACATCATCAAGCTGGCGCTGTATTGATTCAATACGCTCTTTTTCACCCCAACCGGAGTTTGGAAAACGTGTGTCAGCCGCCTTTTTGAGTGTTTTTTGCCAAACAATAATGGTTTTCATACTTACTTTGTATCAGTTTGTGGCGGTTTTTTCCACAATCTGTGGTTTTTTAGTTGCATCAGTACAGTGCTTGCACCAATGATGGCGAAAGAGAGAATGATAGGATCAACCGGCAGGCGGTATCGCGGGTTCGTACCAAAGGCCGTAATGGTGCTGATGAGCGCGAAGTATGCCACCAAGGCGATAACCAGCACAGCTTGAGGAGATCGCCTTGTAAGGAGGTATATGCATGCGCCAATGAATGCGGTGATAGTGATACCTATCCAGACAAGACGCATCATGATAAGAAAAGGTAGATAGTTGTGTCGATCTAATCCACTACGATACAAGATATCGTAAAAACCATCGTTCGTGAAAAAGGTAAAAAGTGACCTGCCTGCTACAAAAGCGCTGATTGCCGGATGATCGGTGATTATAGCGATCGCTTTTTCTTTGTACTCATTTTGGTTGGCGAAGGTAATCGCATCGCCGCGGTATTCTTCTTGGGTGAGGAAAGAGTGAACGACTTCGTTGAAGTCGCGCTTCTCGGCAATACTCATAACCGCCGGAACAAAGTTGGTATAGAGGATAAATGTTGCTTGCGTGCTGATGGCGGGGGTGTCGAACTGGTGCATGTTCCGCAGTATCCACGGAGATACTATCATCCCTACGATGAGAATGAATGCACCACTGTGCCACAGGCCCTGTCGCCAATTTTTCTTGCCATGAGCCCATATACTACAAGGAATAAGTATGAAGGGAATATACTGGATACTCGCCTTGATAAGGAGTGCGCCGCCAAACAAAAACGCACTGACAAGCAGTTTGGTCGTAGTGGGGCGTTTCAGATAATATAGAGTAGTCAGCAACCATGAGAGGAAAAAAAGAAGGAACGTTGTTTCTGTGTAAAATTGAAATGAGAGACGCGCCAATGTTGGGTCAAGGGCGAGCACTATTCCTGTCGCGATACCTATCGTGCGCGATTGAGTAATCGCACGCGCTATATATATGCCGATGAGGGGTATCGCCGTCGCCGCAATCAACTGAACTATGGCGGCACCGGTTTCACCGAATAGTTTAATAAGACCTGCCAATAGCCATACATAACCGGGGGTACGCATGGTGTTTTGCAGGTAGGGTGCTTCGGCACTCCATGAGAAGCCGTTTCCCGCCAATACGTTTTTTGCCAGTTCATAGAACCCATCATCTACACGTACCGTGGTGAGAACATCACCGTTGTTTGCCTGTATGAAAAAAAAGAAACAGAGCAGGTGTATGGTGAGTGCCGTAAGGGCAACGCCAATTTCCCATCTATTTTTTTGCAAAAAAACTTTCATAACCTTATGGGGTTATAGTGGCGGTAACACGTTCAGTAAAGACAAAATGCTTATAGGCGTAGTAGCCGATAATCGCTACTACGGCAGTGGCGAGTATTTGAGCGAGTATATACCACAGGCCAAGTTGGCTGACGAGTAGGTACATTAAAGATGTATTAAGAAGAAGGTTGCATAAAACTACCAGCATGTATCGAGCGAACTGCGCGTGCAGATCGTGGGTCGGCTTATCTTGAAACGTCCAGAATTTTTGCAGTGTGAATGAAACAACGATACCAAACAAATAGGCGAGTATCGAGGCGGATAGATAGTGGAAGTTTCCAAATTGGACCAAGAGAAAAAGCGCACCTATGTTGCTGATTGCCGCCATCCCTCCGGATATAAGGTAGCGAAGGAGGTGGAAGAGTCGTTCGCCGAGCACTTTTTCGATATGGTGGTGTAGCGCGTTCATTTACACAGTATAACGCAAATGAATATCTGCTACTATGGTGGTATGAAAAGCATCGTAATGGTATGTGTGCAGAAGGCGCGAAGTCTCTCGCTTGAAGAGTGGGGAATGATCGTGTTTGGGGCAAGTTTTTTAATCGGTGTATGGTATGCCTTTCCGATGGTAAATACCATTACCGATGTGTGGGCGTTTGGTGGGGGTGTCCTGCGTGCCATGGAAGCACATACACTCCTGCCGCTTGGTGGAGACGTGCTGTATGGAACCATTTCTTTTTATGAAAATTATCTTTTTATGGCCATCGCCCTCGGGGTTGGTTTTATTGTTACGGGGTTTGACATGGGGGCGGTGAAAACGGCATTTATTCTAAATCCCTCCTACAGCCTATTGGTGCCGCGCATAGTGTCGGCACTTACCGCGATGGTATTTTTGTTTGCGGTGTATAGGTTTCTCCGGTCCATCGTACAAGAGCGATGGTGGCGGCTCGCCCTCCTCGCTCTTTTGTTTGGCAATGTCATCACGATATTTCTTGCTCGATCGGGGAAGATGTGGATACTCTCGATGACGCTCGTCACCATTTCATTCATCTTTCTCCATCGCTCACTTTCCAAGGAACGCGAGCAGGGTATCCCCGGGCGATACGCGTTTATCTCAATCATTACTACCGCGCTGGCAACTGCCAATTTCGCGTTCGCGGCGTTGTTCTTTGTTTGCGTCCCCATCATCTTCTTTGCTTTTCCCAAGACATGGGCAGTGTTCCGGAGGCTTGCATATATGACACTGGCCGGTTTCGGGGTCGTCTTTGCTGTGTTCTTGCTTAATGCAGAAAACATTATTGGACAAGTCTCGGGATTTTTGCCGGACTTTCTCACTTCGGGTGCAAAGAGCGTCTTGGTACCAACAGAGGGAACGCTTTCGTTGTTTGAGTCCGTTCTTCTCAAGACGCGGCATAGTATCGAAGCTTTCCCGCTCCTGTTGCTCGCCCTCATTCCAGCAATCAGAGCAGGTGTCCGAGATCGCACGCTCGCATTCCTCGCGGCGTTTTATGGCATTTTATACATGAGCGTGCTGGTCTTTATCTTTCGTGCCGATCACGACATCGCGTTAAACGTACGACAAGTTTTTCCTTTCGGTATCTTTCTTACGTTTTTTCTCGCCGCCTTTCATCCTCCGCGGAAGTGTATCTCGGTTACTCTCTTATCGGTAAGTGTTCTTTTGTATCTCTATACCGTCGTTCTGCTTTCCGTGCCGGCAACATACAACAATGCCTACAAGTATGTGGTGAAAAATTATGGCAATGCGGATATACGCATTGAAGAGCATATCTTTGAATTCATGCTCCCGATGAATAAAGCGTCGTATGAACTTTTTGCGGACAGTGCGTGCGCGTCTACCTGCAGGTATCGCCGCTCGCTCGATACTGACATCGACTTTCGTCCCACAGTCATTACCGATGAAACCGACCCTCTTTTGGTGCGGGATGCTCCACCCGACTTGATCATAACCGAGCACGCCATCTCCGGGTGTACTCCATTGGCGCGTTTTGGCAATCCCGTTCCCGATAACGAAGTCTTCGACATCGACATTAATCTTGGTAGAATGCTTATACCATCGTTCTATAAACTAGGGCAGTTGGGCAAAAATCTCTATGTGTATGATAGTGCTACATGCGCAGAAATTTAGGGCATCATGGTTTAGATATGGATACAAATTTAAATGAAAACAAAAAAACTAAGATTCTTGCGATTACTGGTTTTGAGATATTGGTAACACGAGGTACGCGCCTTCGAGTAAAGAGACTCCTTGAAAGCCTTGCAGAAAGATCAGACATTGAACTAAGGGTCGTATCTACGGATTCGATAAGCCCAATTTCTGGGGCCGAACACATACAAGTGAAGTCAGGTTTTTTTGGAGCATTTTTTCAGATATATAAAAGTTTAAAAAAGAATAAGGCGGATGTTATTATCGGACACACAATTTTATCATTGAAGCATTTGTTTTTGCTTAGATTTTTATTCAAATCTAAGTTGTTTTTAGAGGTACATGGTTTTAATGCGGAGGAGGCGTATCAGGATAGAAGTATCGGGTGGTTTAGATATCATTTGAATAGAAATATTCATAAGGTATTGTTTTATATGTGCGATCTCATTACCACATCGAGTCCGACAGCTACATCTATCGTCAGCAAGTATAACAAAAATTCTTATACAGTATTTAACTCTGTTGATGTAGATTTATTTACACCAGAGGTTGAGCCGAATTTTAATTTTAAAGAAAATCCAGACGAGATAGTTATCGGATATGCAGGCAATACGAGTGAGTATCAAGGGTTAGCCTTTCTTATTTCGAGTTTTAAAAAGTTGATTGTAGGTAATAAAAAGTATAAGTTAGCTTTATTGCTAAGTAACGAACAAAAAGGAGTCATAAAACGAGATGGATCTATCGTGACTCTGGGTAGAATACCCCATGCTGAAGTTCCTGGTTTTTTGGCTAGTTGTGACATCTTGGTTGTGCCAAGGCCTGATGATCCAATTTGTCGCATTTCATTCCCTTCAAAAATTATTGAATACATGGCAATGGGAAAGCCTGTCTTAGCTAGTAATGTCGGTGATGTGGGCAAGATTGTCAAAACAGGTGAGAATGGGGTACTGTATAGTCCCGGTGACGAGACTCAGTTTCTTGAGGCGATTGAGGTTTTGTCCAGTCCTGTGTGTCGATTTGCAATTGGGTTAAGTGCACGAAAGACAATAGTAGATACATACACAAACACAAACACCCAGAATTTTTTTTACTCACTGGTCAAATCCTTAACTATATGAAAAAAATATTAATTACTGGAGGCACAGGGTCTTTTGGACAGGCTATGGTAACACGGTTGCTAGAAGATAACTCAGTAGAAGAAATTGTTATTTTTAGTCGCGATGAGCTCAAACAGCATGATATGCGACAGAAATTTCAGCAAGATAGATTGCGTTTTATAATCGGTGATGTTCGTAATTTTGATACTGTACAGTCGGCAATGGTAGGGATTGATACAGTCTTTCATGCAGCTGCACTAAAACAAGTGCCAACAGGAGAGTTTTTCCCTTTGGAAATGGTGCGTACGAATATTTTAGGTACTCAAAATATTTTGGATGCAGCAGAGATGTATCCGGGTGTGAAAAAAGTTGTCTTACTGAGTACGGACAAAGCCGTATACCCTATCAATGCGATGGGAATGTCAAAGGCAATGGCAGAAAAATTGTTACTAGGAAAGGCGCGTCATGCTACTAGTACAGTCTTTTGTACTGTTCGTTATGGGAATGTGATGGCATCACGAGGATCGGTCATACCTCTCTTTATTGATAAAATTAAAGCGGGTCATGCGCTTCCTATCACAAATCCTTTAATGACGCGGTTTCTACTTTCTCTTGAAGACGCTATAGACTTAGTGTTGTTCGCTATTAAAAACGGGGAGCAGGGTGATTTGTTTGTAAAAAAAGCCTCAGCAGCGACTGTTCAGGATCTTGCGAAGGCATTGTTACATGTCTTTGATTCAAGTAGTAATATAGAAATCGTAGGAACCAGAGCTGGAGAAAAAATACACGAAACATTGGCTACACAGCTAGAACTAGTCCATGCACAGGATTTTGGTGATTATTTCAGAATTATTTCAGATAAGGACGAGAATCATAAAGATTATTTTGAGCAAGGAAAAAGTGAGATGATTACAGAAGATTATACTTCAGAAAATACGAGAAGATTATCAATATATGAAACAGAGAAATTGCTTCGTAGTCTTCCTTTTGTTAAACAACAGTTAAAAAAATGAAAAAAATAGGAATTATTGGACACAAAGAATTTCTAGGGATGCATCTCCAGTGGTTTCTCGCTCCTTATTCTGATGAGATAGAAGTTTTGTTGATTGATGAATCGCTTGATATATCAAGTAATGATACAAAGGAGGCGCTAAAAGTCTGTGATGTCGTCGTCCACTTGAAGGCAGCACATGCCAAGAATTCTCCTGAAGAAGAAATATATGCGCGGAACTTAGAGATGTCAAAAAGATTGATCGAAATCTGTGACCGATTTCGTGTAACGCCACATATTATCTATGCTTCATCAACGCAGATATATACAGAAACCATCTATGGAAGATCTAAGAGGGATGTTGGTAATATGCTCGTTTCATGGGGAAAAGCTCACAATACTCCAGTGAGTCTCTTAGTTATTCCAAATGAATTTGGTGAATTTGGCAAACCTTTTGATGTATCTGTTGTATCGACCTTTTGTCATCATCTGGTTAATGGGGAGTCTTCTGAAATTAATCAAAGTGCCTCTGTCGATTTGGTGCATAATCAAGAGATTGCTCAGACGATTCTAGATATTATTAGAAATCCGAAAGGTGGTGAAATTGAAATAAAGGGAGAAAATATAAGTCTTACGGAATTACACTCTCTACTTGTTGATTTTTATAATTTGTACTCAAAAGATATAGTTCCTACTCTAAAAAATAAATTCCATACCGCGCTTTTCAACACGCTGCGTTCACATTTATTTGGAGCCAAGTTTTACCCAAGAAAATTAATATTGCACAATGATGAAAGAGGGGGGCTTGTTGAGACTCTCAAAACTGGAGGGGGTGGGCAAATATTTATTTCGACTACAAAACCTCAGTATACTCGTGGAAATCATTATCATACAAGAAAAGTAGAACGGTTTTGTGTAATCAAGGGGGTTGCTGATATAAAAATAAAAAATTTATTTTTTGGGAATGAGACGACTATTCGTGTGAGTGGAGACAATCCTGTCTATATTGATATGCCGACGTTTTGCGCGCATAATTTGAAGAATGTTGGAGAAGGTGAGTTGATGACCATGTTTTGGATAAATGAGATATTTAATCCTTCTGATCCCGACACCTTCCCTTTTGTTATTTAATTATTATCTGAGAAATATATGGAAATAAAAAAAGTAAAAATCATGACGCTTGTTGGTACGAGGCCAGAGATTATCAAGCTCTCACAGGTGATACGTCAGCTGGATAAGGATACAGAACATGTCTTAGTGCATACTGGTCAGAATTATGATTATGAGCTCAATGAGATTTTTTTTAAGGATCTCGGACTAAGAAAACCTGATTATTTTTTGGGAGTACAAGGCAATACATCGTCTGAGGTTGTCGGTGATGTGATATCAAAAGTTGACAGCATTCTTGAAAAAGAGCAACCAGAAGCTTTTTTAATTTTGGGAGACACTAATAGCTGCATGGGGGCATATGCAGCAAAAAGGAGAAAGATTCCGATATTTCATATGGAAGCGGGTAATCGATGTTTTGACATGAGGGTTCCTGAAGAGTTAAATCGGAGAATATTGGATCATGTGAGCGACATCAACCTCGTGTACAGTGATGTAACGCGGCTGAATCTCTTGAATGAGGGCTTGCCAATGGATCGGATTATAAAAACAGGCTCCCCAACAAACGAGGTGTTGCATAATAACGAAGATGCGATTAATGCATCTACTATTTTACGTGACCTCTCGCTTGAGTCTGAAAAATATTTTGTCCTTAGTGCGCATAGAGAGGAAAATATTGGTATTGAAAGAAATTTCGATAATTTAATTAAGATTATCAGTACAGTCTCTGAAACCTATGATATGCCAATTATTTTTTCAGTTCATCCGCGTACAAGAAAACGACTCGAAAAAGAGGGGGTACAGCTACCCTCCAATGTTAATCTTATGAAGCCATTAGGTTTGTTTGATTATGTCAATTTACAAAAAAATGCTTTCTGCGTTCTTTCAGACAGCGGTACTATTAGTGAGGAGTCCTCTATGTTAAATTTCCCAGCTGTAAATTTGCGAGAGACACATGAACGTCTTGAGGCAATGGATGAAGGGTCTGTTATTATGGCAGGACTTAATCCATGGCGTGTACTACAGGCAATAGAGATGGCGATTTCTCAAAAAAGGGGAGATGTGCGAGATTTTAATACCCCTGTCGATTATACGAATCGTAATGTTTCACGAAAGGTTGTTAGAATTATTTTGAGCTATATAGATTATGTGAACCGTGTAGTGTGGTCGAAGTAAAAATTGCTATCGTCTAAACGAAGTCTCATGGTAGATGAATATTGTGTTTTTCTATTCATCAACTATCCTCGGTAAATTTTTGACAGAAGGTATGTCTATGTGTTATGTTTGTTTCAGATACACAAACACTTACTAGAGGTATTGGTATGTCTAAAGAAGATTGGAAGGAAAATACGATTGAAAATATTTTTACCCGAGCCGGGTTGTGGCCATGGGAGGAGGGCGAAATAGTTTCAATTTTGGATGTGGCTTGTGGGCTTTCGCTCAAATCAAAATTTATCCCAGCGCAGATTAGAGTGGGCGTCGATATTTTTGAAGAATATTTCAACCACATAGAGGCAGATGTGCCCTATGTCGTACTGCGACAGGATGTGCGGTATTTAGACCGGATATTCTTACCAAAGAGTTTCGATCTTGTGATTGCACTCGACATAGTCGAGCATCTTGAAAAAGATGAATCACTTGCAATGATTGAGCAATGTGAAAAAATCGCTCGAAAGGGAGTAATTTTTGAAACACCGAAAGGATTTGTTCCAACTAATATTGATATATTAGGTCATGGAGGTCACGATGTTCAAACGCACCGTTGTGGCTGGGAGCCAGATGAGTTTCACAATATGGGATATAAGACCATATTAAGGGACTATGTCATGTGTGATATCAAAAGACATACGGAGGTTGATGTTGATCCACACATTCAGATGATAGATGCAATAAAAATTTTCTGAATCGATCGCGATACTTAAAAGGCGGAGATGACTCCGCCTTTTTTCTTTTATGATAAAGATTGTGTGGTATCGTTTTGCAAAGGGGATGAAAAAACGGTTTTAACTATCATCATAAGAATACCAAGAGAAATAAAGCGTCCAGCTACAAAGGCAAGAATTGCGCCAAGGACGCCAAAAATCGGTATAAGTATAAGATAGAGAGTTATAGTAGTGAGTGGTTGCAGTGTGTTGAATATATATTGGGCTTTTACTTTTTTTTGGGCAGCAAGGAGTTGGGAAAGAATTGTAGTAATGCCGGTAATGAGGGAGATTGAAAATACCTGTGAGTAAAACACGCTCTCTATGTATTGCGGAAAAAGAATTTTAAAAATATATGGAGCAGTGAGGATGTATAGAACGCTCATTAAAAATAGTAAGAGAGCATACAACGTCAACTTGTGCCTAATAGCAGGAACATTTTTATGAATTTGCTCAGGTGTTTGTTTGGCAAACTTTGGAAAAGCCAAGTCTGCAAAACCTTTTAGTGGCCCTTTTATTTGTTCAGGAATAGCCAGAGCAAAGGCATAGATGGCAACTTGAGCCGGTCCGAGAAATTTCCAGAGAATGATCTTGTCGATATTGCCGGCTATGGTGCCGAGAACGCTGATAAGGCTTAAATGTTTGCCGTATGAGAGGGTTTCTTTGTCTGCAACATCGGAAGTAAAAAAGCGAGACGTGTACGCATGAAGTACAAAACGTATAAGTGAAAGAGGGAGAAAGTAGGCGAGGAGTATGAGTAGTACGTTGTCGGTCAGAAAGAGCGTCGTTATAAGTGAGGTAACACTAATCCCTTGTGAAATAAGGTGAAAGATTGTCTGTAGTCTAAAGTTGTGTGTGCCGGTGAGGTAGGCCCCGTACAGGGTAAACGTATCAAAAACAGGGAGAGTGATACCGATAATCGCGAGTGCGATCGTCAGTTCGATGTTTCCGTTGAGGAAATAGTACGCAGAACCCACGAATGCTACGAGCGTACCGAGCAAACTCCAGAGAACGCGTGCGCGCGTGGCGGCATGAATGGTTGCAGTATCACCGCGGGCAACCGCGCGCGCGATGGCGGTGGACATGCCAGGGAGGGTAAAGATGGCAAAAATGCCGGCAATGGAGAGGAGGTATTTGTACGTACCATATGTTTCCGGTGGTACAAGGTTGGCAAATGCAATAGCGAGAAAAAATACGGAGAGGGTGGAGACTATTTGCCCAAGAGTAATCCAAAATCCGCCTTTAGCGAGGTAGACCATGTCGGTTTTGATATATTTTTCGCTCCTGCGTAGGAGGCGGTAGGTGAGCGAGCGGGCTTTTTCTGACAACTCTTTCATAAGTGTAGTATAGCGTATTATGGGGTGGCGTGGTATTGAACCCCGCGGCTTTGTCGTGGGCTTGTTTATCGAACTTCGCTCGCTACTAGTACTGGTGCTCTTATCCCTCATAAAGATCATGCGCAGTGCGCAGTTCATCTCCACCGATGACGTGTAGGGAAGATGTTTTTGGATAAACCGGTTATACGGTGCTATAGTGAGAGATATTCGCTTATTGTTTTGCCGACTCTTATGGAATCACTTTCGCGCGCGTGCCGATACATCGTTCTTGCGGGCATCTTCGTCATCCCGTTTCTGGTCTTTTATGTCTCGTCCACGCTTTTCTTTCCCTTTATTACGGGCAAGAACTTTGCCTTTCGCATCATTGTCGAGGTGATCTTCGGCGCATGGGTACTGCTTGCCCTCGCCGACGCGCAGTATAGGCCGCGCCGCTCGCCGCTCCTCATTGCGGCGGGAGTCTTTACGGCAGTCGTCGCACTGGCAGACTTCATGAGCGTGAGCCCCTTCAAGAGCATCTGGTCCAACTTCGAGCGTATGGAGGGGCTCGTGATGATCGTACACCTCTTTATGTACTTCATCGTCGCGGGGTCGGTGATGACGACGCGTCGGCTGTGGACGGCGCTCCTCAATACCTCCGTGGCAGTGAGCGTTATCACGGCCTTCTACGGCATCCTGCAACTGGCGGGGAAGTTCGAGATACACCAAGGCGGCGTGCGTCTTGACGCAACCTTCGGCAATGCCAGCTATCTTGCCGTCTACATGCTGATGCACCTCTTCATCACGGCATTCTTGCTCGCCCGCGCAGAGGGAGGTCGGGCGCTTCGCTTGGCCTACGGCGTCGCCATGGCCTTGCAGGCGCTCATCCTCTACTACACCGCGACGCGTGGCGCCATCTTGGGCGCGATTGGCGGCGCGATTGTGGCGGCGGGGCTCATTGCACTCTTCCAAAAAGATCGTCCGGCAGTGCGCACGTACGCCCTCGCGCTTGTCGGCGGTGTTATCCTCGTAACGGGCGTATTTCTTGCGGCGAAGAATACCGCATTCGTCCAAAACAGCCCCGTCCTTTCACGCTTCGCTTCCATCTCGTTTGAGTCCGACGGCAATACGCGTTTCATCCTGTGGGGCATGGCGCTCAAAGGAGTCGCCGAACATCCCGTGCTCGGATGGGGTCAGGAAAGCTTCAACTTCGTCTTCAACGAATATTACGACCCCCGCCTCTACGCACAGGAGCCGTGGTTTGACCGCGTGCACAATATCGTCCTCGACTGGCTCATCGCCGGCGGTATTCTCGGCCTTGCGGCATACCTTGCCCTGTTTGGCGCGGCGCTCTTCGTGCTGTGGCGTTCACGCGCGACGTGGTCTGCGGTAGATGCCGCCCTGCTGACGGGCCTCTTTGCCGGCTACTTCTTCAATAACTTGTTCGTCTTTGACAATGCGATCAGTTACATCTATTTCTTCACCCTCCTCGCCTTCATCCACGCGGGGGCGGTGCGCGACCAAGTCCCGACAGGGCGCATGGCGGCGCCTGTGGATCAGGCGAAACGTATGCGCGTTGGCGTTCCGCTCGTTGTTATCGCGACCATTTTCAGTCTCTACGCGGTGAACGTCAGGGGGATACTCGCCAATCAGACGCTCCTGCAGGCGCTCGTGCCGCATGAGACGCCTTTGGAAAATCTTGAATATTTCAAGAAAGCATTCGCCTACCGCACCGTTGGGCGGCAGGAGGTGGTAGAACAGCTCTCCATGATCACCTTGCGGATACAGGACTCCGACTTGCCGGCAGAGATAAAGACCGCTTTTGCAGAAGAGGCGGCGCAGGATTTGGAACTCTTGATCAAAGAACAGCCGGGTGATACCCGTTTGCACTTGTTTGCCGGAAGTTTTTATCGCGCCTTCGGTGTGATGGATCAAGCACTCGCACACTTGGAGCGCGCGCGCGAACTCTCTCCGGGCAAGCAGACGACCTACTTTGAGCTCGGCTCGACACTCATCGCCAACAAGGAATACAACAAGGCCTTTGAACTATTGAAACATGCCTACGATATGGAGCCGCGTTTCGATCAGGCGCGGGTCAACTACGCCGTGGGCGCGGCCTTCATCGGGCGGGAGGACATAGTAGATGAAATGGTCGCCCTCAAACTCGCCGAGCATGATGCGCAAGGAGGGACCTTCTCCTTCGACGATCGCCTCATACAGGCCTACATCACCCTCAATGAGTACAAAAAGATCGTCGCATTTCTGGAGGAGGCGGTGAAGCGCGCGCCGACGAACTCGCAATATCACGTCTCACTGGCGGCGGCCTACGACAGGATCGGCCGCCGCGACAAGGCGATCAAGGCATTGGAGCAGGCGATTGAGCTCAACCCCGGATTCAAGGATCAGGGAGAATACTACATCGAGGCGTTAAGGGCGGGCAGGACGCCGTAAGATTGGAAGTGTGTAGGAGGACAGTATGAAACGGCGGCGTTCGCTATGCGAACGCCGCCGTTTCATATGTCGGGTACTATTCCTCGTATACCTTCACCGTCTGCTCCAGCATGGTAGTGAGTGAGAATGAGGTCGCAACTTTCTTTTTAAGTGCGCTACCCAAGAAGGTGCGCAGAGGTGCGCTATCCATACAGCGTGCCACCGCCTCGCGTATCGCATGCGCATCGCGTGGCGGTACGATGAAGCCGCTTATGCCGTTTTCAATGATCTCCGGTATGCCGCCGACGGCGGTCGCCACGACAGGCAGGCCGGCGGCGCCCGCCTCCAAGAGTACATAAGGCAGGGCCTCCGTGCGGGAGGGGAGTAGGAAGATATCAAAGGCCGACAGCAGACGCGCGGCGTCCGCGCGGTGTCCGACGAAGTGCACATGGTCAGAAAGGCCGCGTGCGGCGATGCTCCGCTCAAGCTCGGCGCGTTCCTCGCCCTCGCCGACTACGACATAGACGAGGGAGCGCCCCGCCTGGACAAGATCGCTTATCGCCTCAAGGGCGATGTCGATGCCCTTGTTGCGGTGCAGTTCGGCGATCGTACCGATCCAGAGGTCATCGCTGTGCCGAGCCGCGCCGTCGCCGAGAAGTTCGGCGCGCGCCGCATCGCGCGCCGCAAGGGGCAGGGGTGAGAGGCCGTTTCGCACGACGACGGTTCCGCGCATCGGCAACTGGGCGCGCGTGTGTTCCGAGACGACGATCACGCGGTGGCAGAGCGCCACAGTGAGTGCTTGGATGCCCTTGATCGCACATTTGGCGATCATCGAGCGGTCCTCGTTGAATGCCCAACCATGGACGGTAAAGACGATCCGCGGCACGCGGGCCATGCGCGCCGCAAGCGCCCCCATCGCCCCGATCTTGGAGCTGTTGAGGTGAACCACATCCGGATGTTCACGTTTGAAGAGCTCCAGCAATTCACGAAATACCCGCACCTCCTGCAAAAGGCGCACATCGCGGATGAGGCCGGGAATGCTCATAACCCGCACCCCCGCTTTTTGAAGGTTGGTTTTGAGAGGCCCTTCGCCACCCAGGGCGACCGCAACCTCAAAGCGATCTTTGGGCATGCGAGTCGCAAGGTCAAAGACGTAGCGCTGAGCGCCGCCGAGGGTTGACTTTGTTATGACATACAGGACTTTTTTTCGGATGTCGCTCATGGTACCGTGGTAGATATATTCTCTATGATAGCGCATAGAACAAAAACATTCATACTGTTCGTCGGGGATGCCGTATTGCTCTACCTCTCGCTCGCCCTCGTGCTCGCACTGCGCTACCTGCCGACCCTTTCGGAGGGGGTGGTGGTTGCGCACCTCTTCGCCTTTTCCTTCGTGATCGGCTTGTGGCTCCTCTCGTTCTTCATCGCCGGTTTGTACGAGCCCCAGATCATCTTCTCGCGCCGCTCCTTTATGGGTCGGCTGGCAAAGACACAAATAGCCAACAGCATCATTGCGGTACTCTTTTTTTACCTCATTCCTTTTTTTGAGATCGCGCCCAAGACCAACCTCTTCCTCTATCTCGTCGTCTCGTTCGTCCTCGTGTTTCTATGGAGGATCTACAGCGTACCGCTCCTCGGCCGCGTGAGCCCTCAAAAGGCCGTCGTGATTGCGGGAGCCGATGCCTCGCGCGATCTCGTCTCCGCCATCAATCGTTCTTCTCGCTACGGCTTGGAGATCATCGCCTCGCACGACCCTCGGATGCTCGACGATCGTCGTATCGCCGCCGTATGCGGGGGGCTCGTCGCAGACGATATCGCCGTCGTGATCATAGACACCGAGAGCCGCGAGAGCGATCGCTTTTTGCGCTGCCTCTATGGCGGGTCGTTCCCCTCGGTGAAGGTCATATCGCTTCACGAACTCTACGAAGAGGTGAGCGAGCATATGTATCTGCCGCTTATCAACGAACGATGGCTCGTGGAACACATCTCGTCGGTCTCGCACCCCGTCTACGATGCGTGCAAGCGCATCATGGATGCCGTCGCCGCGCTCATACTCCTCGTACTCACTCTGCCGATCTATCCCCTCATTATTGTCGCCTCGCTTGCGGAGGGGAGAGGGCCTGTGTTCTTCAGGCAGGTGCGCATCGGTGAACATAATCGCCCCATTACTATTGTGAAGTTTCGCAGTATGGCCAAAGAGGATGGCGGGGTGGCCGCCGTCACGAAGCTCGGAGCCTTCCTGCGCAAGACGCGCATTGATGAATTGCCGCAGTTGTGGAATGTAGTAAAAGGCGACCTCTCGCTCATCGGGCCGCGCCCCGAGATACCGGCACTGGTGCGCGAGTATGAACAGAAGATTCCTTATTATGGTATTCGGCACCTCATCAAGCCGGGCCTCTCCGGCTGGGCACAGCTCTACCATGAGAACCACCCGCACCACGGCTCCGATGTTGTGGAGACGCGCATGAAACTCTCCTACGACCTCTACTACCTCAAACACCGTTCATTTCTTCTGGATATTGTCATCGCCTTAAAGACTGTCCGCACTTTTATCGCTCGTTCGGGGCGGTAGATCGTTTTTCGGATGCGCCTCTTGACTTTTGTAAGGCGTTTTGCTACCATGCAGGGAGTGAGGTTCGGGCAACCGAATTTCTCCGAAACAAAAGTCTACAAAAGGTCCCCCGGAGAGGGGGCTTTTTGTTGGCTATCATGCCCTTTTTTGCTACCATGGGGGAACTATGATTAAAGAATTTTTCATGAAGAAGATGCTGGAGCGCCAGCTCAAAAACCTGCCCAAGGATCAGCAGGACAAGATCATAAGCGCTGTTACCAAAAACCCCGCATTGTTTGAAACTATCGCCAAGGAGATCCAGGAGGCCGTAAAGGCCGGCAAACCCCAAACGGCCGCCACTATGGAGGTTATGCGCAAGCACCAGGCGGAGCTTCAGAAGGCGATGATGAACTAGTGGCGAGGGTATAGGGTTTAGCCACTAGGGTGCGGGTGCGAGCCGCCGGAAAAGGCCCTGCCTTTTCCGGCGGCTCGCCGTCCACTATCCACTAATCACTACGGTATGTTATCCATCGGCATCGTCGGCCTGCCCAATGTTGGCAAGTCCACCCTCTTTCGAGCTCTCACGGGGCGCGCCGTTCCGTGCGAGAATTATCCTTTTTGCACCATCGACCCCGCGGTGGGTGTTGTCGCCGTGCCCGATAAACGCTTGGACAAGCTCGCCGCCTTCTCCGGTTCAAAAAAAATCATTCCCGCGGCGGTGGAGTTTACCGACATTGCCGGCTTGGTGAAGGGGGCTTCCACAGGCGAGGGGCTCGGCAACCAATTTCTCGCCAACATACGGCAGACCGACGCCATCGCCGAGGTGGTGCGCGTTTTTGAAGATGGCAACATCACACACGTCCACGGCGCGATCAATCCGCTTCACGATATCAACGTCATCAACTTGGAGTTGGTGCTCGCCGACTATCAGACCGTCTCCAAGCGGCGGGGGAATATCGCTCGCGAGGTAAAGCAGAATAAAAAAGAGGCGCTCGCCGAGGATGCGCTTTTGGCGCGTCTTGAAAAACATTTTGACGAGGGCCATCTGGCGAGCACCCTTTCATACACCGACGAGGAGCGCGCGATGATGAAGTCGCTCCACCTCCTCTCGGCAAAGCCGATCCTCTACATCGTCAACAAAAAGACGGGGCAAAAGATTCCCGCCGACCTCGCCGCGTTCTTTAAAGATTCAGGATCAATCTTCGTCGAGCTCGACATAGCGAGCGAACGCGACATCAGTGAATTCCCCGAGGAGGAGCGTGTCGCGATGCGCAAGGATTTCGGCGTTTCCGAAGCGGGCCTCGATGAGCTCATCAAAAAGAGCTACGAGCTTTTGGGGCTGATGAGCTATCTTACGACCGGCCCCGAGGAGACGCGCGGCTGGACGGTCAAGATCGGCAGTACTGCTCCCGAGGCTGGCGCCGCCATCCATACCGACTTCCGCGAGAAGTTCATCCGCGCCGAGATCATCGCCTGCGACGATCTCATCGCCGTCGGCTCCTACGCCGCCGCCCGCGACAAAGGCCTCCTGCGCACCGAGGGCAAAGACTACATCGTCAAAGACGGGGATGTGATTGAGTTTCGGGTGTAGGAGATAAAAATGGGGTGATCCAAAATTTTCTATGAACAAGATTAACATCTATATCGATGGAAACAATCTCTATCGTTCTGCAAAAGAATTGGGTTACGATATTGATTACAAAAAGTTTCGCGGGTGGCTTCGGCAAAAATATGATCCAGCGCGCGTGTATCTTTTCATTGGCCTCATCCCGGATCGGACGTCGTTTTACAACCATCTTCAGGAGTGTGGTTTTGACCTTGTCTTCAAGCAGACGGTATCCGTTGGGCGAACAATAAAGGGTAATTGTGATGCAGAGCTTGTTTTGAAGACTGTTTCCGATTTTTATACTAAGGTATGTGACTCATGTATCCTCGTAACGGGTGACGGAGACTTTGGGTGTCTTGTTGAATTTTTGCAACACAATAACGCACTTGATCGAATTATTTCTCCCGATGAAAAGAAGTGTTCAGTTTTATTGAAGAACAAGAATAGCGAGATAACATTTTTAAACAAGTTGTATCATAAGTTTTCTACACCCATGCAAAAAGAAAAAGCCCCTGATGCGGACGGATCCGCATAAGGGTCTCTTTCGTGGTGATGGTTTAAGTATGCCAAACGCATGGCAAAAAGTCAATCAAGATTTGGATAGACATGGCGGACATCAGGATTGTGTGGTATATTTTTTTTATGAAAACGATTGCGCAATTTACTATCACGAAAGATGCTGACACCTACATCGCCGAAGGTGTTGATCTTGCTATCGTAACACAGGCGAATAATCTCGATACGTTGATGGAAAACATCAAGGAAGCCGTCGCTCTCTATTTTGAAAACGAGGATGCCGATGTTTTGAATTTCTCTGCAAAGCCGTCCATCTTTGTTAATTTTGAAGTACCGCAGTATGCCTAAACTCAAGGTGCTGGGGTCGAGCGATCTTCTTGCTATCTTCACTCGACTCGGTTTTACGGTTACTGCTCAAAAAGGAAGTCATATCAAATTGTCGCGTATCACACCTCTCGAAAAGCAGATACTCGTTGTTCCCAACCACAAAGAACTCGCCAAAGGGACGATCAAGGCAATTCTCAATCAAGCGGGTCGTTACCTCTCACATGAGGAGTTGATGCAACATTTCTATACCGAATAGTTTTCCGCACCGAGGGCAAAGACTATGTCGTGAAGGATGGAGATGTGATTGAGTTTCGGCTGTAATTCCGAGGCATAACAGCCGATTGTGTAAAATAAAAAGGCGTGGTATGGTAGGTTTGGTTCTTGAACTTTAACTTCAACAGGCGAGGTGAGCGATGATGAGTGAATACCTTACACAAAGTTCATTACAGAAGGGTCAGATTTTTCAGGATGCGGAACTCCTGACGGATGAAGACGCTTCTTTGGCTTCACGATGTGAAGCGGCACGAAGGCTTGAGGGGGTATTGCCCTCCGTCGCAGTCTTCATGAAGACGCGGGTCGTTCGCAGTGCACGATCAGAGAAGGTGGATAAGTATGTTATGGGCACCCTTGGTGCATGCGCCGTTGTAGGGAGCCTTACGCCACCCCCGTTCTTTTCGGACCACATATCCTTCATAGTGGCGCTAGGATGTGCCGTTGGAATAGTCTCTACATGGAAAGTGTTCAAGGATAGAGAGGAGGGAGTGCGAAAGGACTTGAAGAAAAAAATCCTTCAGGAAGCTCGCGAGCTTGAAGAAAAAATTTCTACGAGCGGTCCGGCGCACACCATGTAATTGTGCCGGCACAGGGTGATAACCTGTGCCGGCTTTTTGTGTAGTGGTGTCTTATTGCATTTCGGGTGTAATCACGATGAGATGGGGTCTGTGGTTCGGGGATGCTGGTAGATCAAAACAAAAGGGGCTTGGAAGCCCCTTAAAACTAAAATGTTGGAGTCCTCCACGTTATGGTGGGTCCTCCATCCGCTTTCCAGATGTCGTACATGACATACTGGGCGGAGAATGACTTTCCACGGTATCGGCAGAATGCTGTAATCTTCTGGTGCCACGATTTCGAGCAACTCGGCAAATCAGATTTGCCGAGTTACCTAGGGAGGCAGCTGTTTCGCTACAGGCCATACGTAACGGTTACCGTATCTCTGCCAAAGAGAAGATTCGTTTTATGGACAATCTGCGCAAGAAAGTGGAATACAAAAAAAGCACCTCGTGAGGACGAGACCTCACGAGGTGCTTTTTATAGAAATACATTCATTATGGTACTTGAATGTAAGAGCCTGTTCATAATCTTCTCAACAACAGCACCACAAAGGCCAACACCATCATC
>CAYGCZ010000003.1:18921-56350 GCA_964348495.1 uncultured Candidatus Saccharibacteria bacterium | reverse complement strand
ACAGATACTGTAACATGGTTGCGGTAATGTATATTATTGTGTAATCTATATGAGCGCTGGACCGGTGGAGCAGCGGAGTGCTCGTCTCCCTGTCACGGAGAAGGTCGCGGGTTCAAATCCCGTCCGGTCCGCAAAAAAGAAAAGTGTCCACTGTAGGTGGGCGCTTTTCTTTTTTGTATGGATTTGTGTCGGCGGCTGGGATCGAACCAGCGACCTGAGGCTTATGAGTCCTCCGCTCTAACCAACTGAGCTACGCCGACAATGCAAAAACCATATCATGCGATACCCAAAAATTCAATACAAAAGAAACCCGAGGCGTGTGCCATGGGTTTCTTTTGTACTTGTAGCGGGGGCCGGAATCGAACCGGCGCCTAGAGGTTATGAGCCTCTCGAGCTACCTCTGCTCCACCCCGCACTATGGTAGCGATCATACCGCAACACACCGGGGAAAGCAAGTTAAATATAATGAAACTCGGTGAAGACGTCGCGGTAGAGGGCGATCACGCGCTCCGCCTCGCGTTTGGTGAGGGCGAAGGCGACTCCTTCGTGAGCGATTTTGTTGCGCACCTTATGCGCCTCCCATGCTTTGGTAAGAGTCAAAAAGTCGCTCTGTTCAACACTTTTGAGTTTCTCGCCGATCGAGACGCCATGATACCCCATCGCCTCCAACATGTCCGCAAGGATGTTGTCCGCCTCCAAGATCGCCAAACGCCAATCCGCCTCGCTCAGTGAATCCATATGGTTTGCAACCTGCACCCATCGGCTGTTGCGTTGATGTTGGGCCTCCTCCTCGACGATTGCCACGAGAGCGTCGTTATAGGTCTCTTCCTCCAGCCGTCGGATGCGGTAATATTCACGCAAAAGGTAGGCGATGGCGACGATCAGTACGATAGCCACGAACAAGAGTACGATCTTTATGAGAACAAGATCACCGCCGGTGAGTCGGAGCAAGAGATCAATCAACCATCCCAAGATATCGCGGAAGAAGGTCAGGAGGAAGTTGTACAAGTAGCCCAGGTTGAGGTAGGTAGGATCAAAGATCGGTTGTGTGATGATCTCCTTGGCCGCCGACGATTGTGCTAAAAGAAAGTCCATATATGAATTCTAGGAACGTGTGCTCTCGAAAAGCTCGCCCAGACCAAGCAACGCCTCCTCGCAAAAGCGCGATGCCATAATCTGCAAACCGACGGGAAGCTTTACGCCATCGCGTACGACGACACCCGACGGTACGGAGAGTGCCGGAATGCCGGCGATATTGGCGGAGACGGTAAAGATATCGGAGAGGTACATGGCGAGCGGATCGCTTGTCTTTTCACCCGCTTTGAAAGCCGGCGTGGGTGTCGTGGGTGTGAGGATGGCGTCGACATCGGCAAACGCCTTTGCAAAATCGGCCTCGATCATGCGCCGCACCGCCACGGCTTTGTTGTAATAGGCGTCGTAATAGCCGGCAGAGAGGACATACGTCCCCAAAAGGATGCGGCGGCGCGCCTCGCGGCCAAAGCCCGCCCCGCGCGTAACGGCATAGTCGTCGATTCCCGTCGCGCCCTCTTTGTAAAGACCGTACCGCACCCCATCGAAGCGCGCGAGATTACTCGATACCTCGGCGGGCATCACGATGTAGTAGACGGCGAGCGCATATGAAAGGGAAGGGAGGGTAACAGGGCGGATTTCGTAGCCGAGCGTCTCGTATACCGTAAGCGCGGCGCGAAAATTTTCCATCACATCCTCGTCGACACCTTTGGTTTCTTCAAAAAGATGAAAGGGTACGCCAAGCACCTTGCGAGGCGCGTGGGCCCGCGCCGCCGCGGCGGCGCGGGCCTCTTCGGGATACGAGGTGCTGTCCAAGGGATCGTGACCGGCGATAGCGTCAAAAAGAATCCGCGTATCCTCGCATGTTTTTCCAAACGGCGCGATCTGGTCGAGCGACGACGCCATCGCGACAAGCCCCGAACGCGAGACGGCACCGTAGGTTGGCTTGAGCCCGACGAGCCCGCAAAAGGCCGCCGGCTGACGTACCGAGCCGCCCGTCTCGGAGCCGAGCGCACCGAGTGCCATATCGGCGGCGAGAGCGGCGGCCGAGCCGCCCGATGATCCACCCGGAACGCGCGAGAGATCAAGGGGGTTTTTGGTCATACCAAACGCCGAGTTCTCCGTCGAGCTTCCCATGGCGAATTCGTCCATGTTGGTGCGCCCGAGAAAGACCGCCCCCTGCTCTTTGAGCTTTTTGATCGCACAGGCATCGTAGGTCGCCGTATACCCTTCGAGGATTTTTGAGGCGCACGAGACACGGCGACCTTTGATCAAGATATTGTCTTTGATTGCCAGAGGGATCCCGCACACAAGCGGTGCGTTGCTCCCCTTTTCGGCAAGCATCACATCGGCGGCGCGCGCCTGTTCGAGCACATCATCGAAAATTTCCAGATACGCGTGCACCTCGCCGTCGCGCTCACTGATCCGCGCGAGATACGCCTCGGCAAGTTCTACCGCCGAAAAATCACCATGTATCAAATGATTGTGCGCCTTTTCTATGGTGAGCTCCTTGAGGTTGATCATAGAATTTTCTTCACCTTTATATAGTCCCCCTCGCGCGAGGGCGCTTCGTTCAAGATATCCTCGGTAAAGACACCCGCCTCGTGGGGGTTCTCGTCTTCTCGCATAACGTTTATCAAATCACCCGCCACAGGCACCGCCTCGCCGGCTTGCACGGCGTTGATCTCGCCGACATAGCCCAAAATAGCATCAAACTCAGAGACGAGACTCTCCGCCTCGGCATCATCAATACCCACGCGCGCCAGCACCGCCAATTTTTTAACCTCATCGCTTGTCATATCATTATTGTAGCACAAAAAAAGACCCCCGATCTCTTGACGCGTAAGCATCAAAGAGACCAAAGGTCTAAGCGCAACTGATCCAAGTAACTAAGGATCAGTTGCAGGAAAACAATCGATCGCCCGGATGCCATCCATGACAACCAGTCTCATAATAGACGGATATCTCCCAACGCGGACAGCCGAACGCGGCAGTCCATCGAATAACAGCAGGGCGGAGTACTTTTTTTACGCGAACGTAGAATACGTTGCGTCCTCCAGAATTTTTTAGCTCTCCTTGTCCTCCCTCCCATTGCACCCCGATGAGGTGCTTGATGAGGGAGCATGCCTGCGACGGATTGAACGGCTTAGTCGTTCGCAGATTTTCCTCATCTATTGCACTACAGATCAAGTCTTTAAGCGTATACTGCGGAAACTCCGTTTTTTCATCCGCCGCCACAATTATTCTTTTAAAATCCTCTTCAACATCCAGACCCCTGCGGCTTGTGAAGAATTTTTCAAATTCTTGGACCGCGGTCAGTTTTTTTGCTTCATCAAAAGTCATCTTAAACTCCTTGGGCTCGTTCGCCCAACAGCACACCTCTTTACCCGAGGCGGGGCGTCTTCCTTGACAAGGTTCCGTATACTGCTCTTAATTATACACATTTATATTATTTTGTCAAGCACCTGTAATGACCCCATCCACACCATGCTTGATATTTTGTGTATTATTGTGTATTATTGTGTATAGTTGATGTATACTCAATACACTATGGATCAAAACCGCCTCACCAAACGAATACCGCTCTCGCAAGATATCCTCGCAAAAATCGCCAAAATAGACCAATTTCAGGGTTTGTGGCAGGGTAGCACCCGACTGAGCCCACAGATACTGGGGCGTCTTAAGTCGTGGGTAATCATCACCTCGACCGGCGCATCGACCCGTATTGAAGGTGCAAAAATGACAGACGAGGAGATCGCCCGTTTTTTGCGCGGTCTTAACGGAAAGAAGCCGGAGAGCCGCGATGAGCAAGAAGTTGCCGGATATGCCGATCTTATCGGACGCATCTTCGACAACGTGAAAACAATTACACTCTCCGAGAGTTGGATACTTCAATTTCACACCATCCTCTTGCAATTTTCAGAGAAAGATAAAAATCATAAGGGGAACTACAAGAATGCTCCCAACACGGTCGTCATGACCAATCAGCAGGGAGAGCGGGTTGTACTTTTTGATCCTACGCCTCCGTACCTCGTGAAGGGGGAGATGCTCGAGGCGATTGAATGGACGAACGAGCAACTCGCGAGTGGCACGATTCATCCACTCCTCGTGATCACCAACTTCGTATTTGAGTTTCTCGCGATCCACCCATTCTCGGATGGTAATGGGAGGATAAGCAGGGCGCTCACAAACTTCCTGCTTCTTCGAGCCGGATACAGCTACATCCCCTACGTTTCACTCGACGAAATCATCGAGCAGACAAGGGCTGACTACTACCTTGCACTTCGTGCCACCCAGAAAAAGCACAAGACTGACCGCGAAGATATCACCCCATGGGTGAGCTACATCTTAAACGCACTCATCGAGCAGACCGAACGTGCCCGCACGATCATGAACAAAGATCAGCCTGAAAAAATCCTCTCTGAAAAACAGGTGGCAGTGTACCGGCTATTCGACGATGGGAAGACGCTCGGCGTTGCGGACGTTGTTACACTCCTCAAAGGCGAAATGCAACGCGAGACCATCAAACAGGCTCTCTCGCGTCTAGTAAAATTGAAATTACTTGAACGAATCGGGCAAGCACGGAGTACGCGCTATAAAAAAATAGTGTAGACCCTGTGCGCAAAAAGCGCCGGACTGCATCCGACGCTTTTGTATTTGCGCACAGGGTCTAATATTATTTGCTTTTTCCGCAAGCGTCATTTGCCAAGTATCTTCAAAAAACTGAGGTATAGGAACTTTTTATGATCCGATCATCCTTTTTTCAGTAACAGACTGATACGTTTATACCTTCTATCTTTTCGTAAACCATAGTGCGCCACGACAGACGGTTTAGGATTATTTCTGAACTTTTGCATAGGTAAGGTAACTCGGCAAATCTGATTTGCCGAGTTACTATGATTTGCCGAGTTACTATGTAGTAGGGACTGCTATCACCCAACACACACTCTCTACAACCCATGACACTTTGTTGACAAACACCCCCCTTCTGTAAGGTGCTCATGAAAGGTACTTTAAAATACAGAGGGGAGAATGATTATGCGTAAAAATATCATCGTAACGATGTTATTGTTGTTTGTGTTTGTAAATAGCGCATGTGCTGAAACAAAGGGCTACATAGATGTGGGTTCGAATGGGGAGAAGGGAAACCTCAGACTTGAAAAGTTGCGCATCAAAACGGCAACTCCCATGGGAGGATGCCGAGGTGCGACGCAAATCGAATTAGCACCGGGTATCAATAAAAAACCGATGCCGATACGACCGACTGGTTGCGCCAAGCAACCGTTACGTGCCCTATTGGAGAGACACCGTGGACGATGAACCTCGGAAGACACATCCTCACCGCCCCACGAGCAACCCCCGAAGAATTAAGGATGGTGAAAGCGCCGAGCATCTATCCCATGCACCTCGGAGCGTGGGGTATCCTGGGAAATACAAAACGCAGTGGAACAGATATCACGGTCGGATTGACCGGAGTATCCGGCACGCCATTTGATGATTCGAACACTTTCAATAGCGGGGAGGTGTACTGGAGAATGAAGCGACCCGTCGGAGGGATGTATTGGACTGGATTTTCAGGAAGTGCGGGAGAGGATTTTTGGAATATGGGGATAGATGGTGGATACAAGGATATCCAATGGGAAGTAACGGGGATAGTATTTGGAACTTCCGATGGTGATGTCTCTGGCGCTCTCTTTGCTGAAAGAAGTTTCGGGAGTCTTTCTCTTCATGGACAACATGAAGAGACGGGAAAAATGAGCCGAGTGCTTGCAGGAGCAAGTATTACATGGAGCAAAAACTATTTCTTCGTCGTCGATCACTATGACGACGGCGAAACAGCACTTCGGTTACAAATTGATTTCTGATCGCACCCAACCGTATACAGCGGAGCACTCACATGCTCCGCTGTTTTTTACAAGTATCACACAACCCGCCACACCCAATGCAAACCATACATCACATCAACAACAAGCGGTGATTTTTTGATTTCGCTTCGTCTATAGATTGACCATCTTCAAAAAATCCTCCTCATTGAGGATAGGTACACCCAAACGCTCTGCATCATCGTGCTTGGACCCGGGGTTTTCACCGGCTACCACATAGGAGGTCTTTTTGGAGACGGCCGATGAGACACTTCCTCCGTTTTTCTTGATGAGGGCTTTTGCCTCATCGCGCGAGAGGGTGGGCAAGGTGCCGGTGAGGACAAGTGTCTTTCCCGAGAGCGGGAGGGCGGTCGCCGCGCCCGCGGGCGCGGCGGACGTTTCTATGGTGATGTGCGCGAGTAACTTCTCCAGCGCGGCAATGTTGCCCTTGTCGGCGAACCATGCATGAAGCTCGCGCGCGACGACTTCGCCCACTCCGTAGACGGCGGCAAAGTCTTCTTCGCTCGCACTGCGGATCGCATCTAACGTGCCAAAGGCATGCGCGACATCTTCCGCCGTCTCCTCCCCCACCTGCGGAATAGACAAGCCGACGAGCAAGCGGTCGAGAGGTACGGTCGTATGCGCCGCGATAGAGGCGACGAGTTTTTCGGCGGCGGTATCGGCAAAGCCGGGCAGGCCGACGAGGTCGCCCGCCTTCAAGGTAAAGATATCGTCATACGACGAAACAAGCCCTTGTTCTAAAAGAAGCGTCATGATCTTGGGGCCGAGCCCTTCTATGTTGAAGGCTTTTTTTGAAACGAAGTGATGGAACTGGCGCACCTTTTGCACGAATGAGCCGGGGTGAACACACCTCCACGCGGCTTGGCCCTCTATGCGCTCAATGCTCCCGTCGCCGCCGCAGGCGGCGACTTTTTTGGGAAAATGGTAGGGCTTCTCGGCACCCGTGCGCATCTCGGTGAGGACGCGCACGATATCGGGTATTACGTCGCCCGCTTTTTGCAGAACGACGGTATCGCCGATGCGTACGTCGAGGCGCGCAATCTCATCCTCGTTGTGGAGAGTCGCACGCGAAACGGTCGTCCCCGCGACAAAGACCGGCCGAACATGCGCGACTGGTGTTACCACCCCCGTACGCCCAACCTGCAAGGTGATGTCTTCCACCACCGTTGTTACCTGTTCGGCGGGGAACTTAAACGCGATCGCGTAGCGCGGCCCTTTACCGGTGTAGCCAAGCGCGTCTTGATATGCCTTCTCATCCACCTTGGCGACGATGCCGTCGATCCAATACCCCGCGCCGCGCGCCTTCTTTTGCCACCGTTTCCAGTAGGCGATCACCCTATCAATATCGGCACATTGCTCGAAGTGTGGATTGACCTTAAAGCCCAAGTCGCGCAGGTAGGCGAGCTCGTCGTGCTGGGTATCGGGTACGGCCTCTTCGGAAAAACCGACATCATAGATAAACGTGTCGAGCCGGCGCGCGGCGGCGATCTTTGGGTCGAGTTGGCGAAGTGATCCGGCCGCCACGTTGCGCGGGTTGGCAAAGACCGCCTCCCCCGCCTTTTCACGCGCAGTGTTGATCCGCGCGAGCTCACCCTCGGAAAGCCACACCTCCCCCTCCACGACACAATCAATGGGGCGTGCGAGCGTAAGCGGTACTGATTCAATCGTGCGCACGTTGTGGGTTACATCCTCGCCGATCGTGCCGTCGCCGCGCGTCGCCGCCGTCTGTAACACACCTTTTTTGTAGGTGAGGATAACTTTTAATCCGTCGATCTTGAGCTCGGCGGTGTAGTGCGGCGCACCATCTCTTCCCAGCTCATCCTTCAGCATACGCTTCACCCGCGCGTCAAACTCGCGCATGTCTTCCTCCGTAAAGGCGTCGTTGAACGACCACTGCGGCACGGTGTGTTTTACTTTTTTGAATCCGGGCAAGGGCTCACCCGCGACACGCTGCGTTGGAGAGTCGGGAGTTATGAGCTCCGGATGTTCACGCTCAAGCCGCGCCAATTCATCCTTGAGCGAATCGAGCGCCTCCTGCGAGATCTCCTCCTTGTCCAAGACATGATACAGATACCGATGACGACTGATCGTCTCGCGCAACTTTTCTATGCGTTGTTGGACTTCTTTGGTTGCCATACTCGCCAATCTATTGAGGTTTAACCTCATTAGATTAATATCTCACGCGCACCGCCCTCTCAAGCCGCCTCCCCTCGCCGACGGTACAGGTATTATACCCGCGGGACTCTATTTTTGTATCGGCGCCGCTGTTGGTCTTTTCCACGGCGACGGTGGCACACACCTCACCGGAAAGAGTAAGTGAAAAAATGGTTGTCGCCGAGGTTGGTCCGGCGCTTACCGACCAGAGCTGGGCGATATCTTGCCCATTGCATATGACGCCTGACGCGGGCACGGCAGAGGCGCTGGAGGTGGCGAAGACGGTATCGGCGAAGCCTTCATGCTGAATATCCCAGAACAGCGTGCATTCATTACCGCCGTCGGCTGCGTAGAAGGCACGCTGGGAATCGCGACTCGTGCCGGAAAGGACGATGTTCTTGAGCATCAGGTCGGCGATGCCCGCCCCGATAGCGACCATAATACTGCCCACGAGCATGGAGAACATGAGCGCGTACCCGCCTCGCAACCTCGTGCGAAGCGCGGCATTTCGTTCATGTATATGTATAGAAGGTTGGCGCTTCATATGAATTATTGCCAGTTGAGCAGATGGTCCTGCATGATGATACTCTTTTCGACTCCGCGATAATCCCATTTCACCGTTACCGTCACAACCGCCTCGCGGTCGGGCACGATAAGATTGATCCCCACCTCCCGTGTAAAGGGGCTGTCGGCACCGCTTCCGTACTGATAGATGCCGATACTTGAGAGCTTGAGCGGCGGGCATGAAACGCCGCACGATGAGGCGGGAGAAGAAACGTTCGTGGCGTCTATGGTGCACATCGTTCCTACGCACGAATCAAGCCCGGAGAGCCATGAGGTGGCACCCGAGAGCGTATTGCTGTCGCGAACATTGCGCACGATCTCAAGCGCTTCCTGCCCCAGAAAAAAGGCTGTTACTTGCTCGCGTGAAAAGCCGGAGAGGCCGATGTTGGCCGAGGCGGCCGACAAGGTCGCCGTCAGCACGGTCAGCAATAAGGTGATGCCGACGAGCGCCTCGATCAAGGTAAAGCCCACGCGCGCCGGCGCGCGGCGATGAAAACTCAGCGGATCATGACGGAAGATATGTGGCATATTACAGTAACACCCTCATCAAAAAATACATGTACACAAACACCGTATGGTGCAGTGCGGAATGTCGTGATGCGGATCGGGTGAGGAACTTCATAGTAGGTTACGGGCTGATGATGCGCTGGGAAATAGTCGTTTGGATGGAAAAGCGCGCCGTCTCCTTTGAGCGCAAGCCCGCCTCGCCCGAAACGACCGCGAGCACGCGCGGCTGAATGCCGTCACCCGCGGGAGAGCCGACGACATAAAACGCGAGCGATTCTATGCTGATACTTGCGCCGGTTATGTCGAGGAAGGTCGCCCCGCCATCAACCGACTTCTGCAAGGTGGTTCCGGATTTGCGGTAGACGAAGGTGCCGCCATCTTCGCTCCGGAAGGCCAGCGTATCGGCACCCGACGAGGCGCAGTCGTTCGGGTCGGTCAACGCCCCGTACTGGTCGCAATGATAGACACTCCCCGCACGAATGGTGCGCCCCATACTCTCAAGCGCGAAGTTGAGGTTGTCCATCACAATACTGATCGACTGCGCCTTGCGGCTCGCCGCCGTCATGGAGAGGAGCGAGCCGACCGCGACGAACATGACCGTCGTGAACAAACTCACCGCGACGAGCATTTCGACCAAGGTAAAGCCCGCCCGCAACGCTGACGCTTGCGAGGCGGGCAGGCCTCGCTGAGAACGTTGAATAGAGAATGTAGAATTCAGCATCATACCCAAGTACGCCTACTCCACGGTGATCTGACCATTTGACCACACCGACACGGCTCGTGTCTGACCCTTCGGTGCCTGCAGTACCGCGCCGACGTACGCATAACTACCGGCCGGTACGGCGACGATCGTCGCATCGGGATCGGGTCGCGTAAAGGTTACGTCAAGCGATGAGAGTGTCGTACACGGAGCCACCGCCGAGGTGTATCCGCACAAGGAAGCGATCGTGTAACCGCGGGATAGAGTGTAGTCGCGTACCGTCTCACCGAACCCCAAGACATCATTTTCATTACTGTCGGCGAAGAGGGTGAAGACATTTGTCTGCGATGCGCTGAAGTGCACCCCGTAGGTGGGGAACACGCCGCTCCCCTCGCCAAACTCTCGCGTACTCACCCCGAAGACCTGCGCCTCGCGTAGTGCAAGCGCCATCTCATAGGCGAGATTGTCCAAGAGTGTGCGGCTGCTGAACGAGCCATAGTTGGAGAGGATAATGCCGCTCACCAGCGCAAAAATAGCCGTCGTTACAAGCATCTCCACGATAGTGAAGCCTGCCCGCCTCGCAAGCGTCAGCGTTGCGGGCGAGCCCCGACGAGCATGGAGTATGGGGAATGGAGAATGGAGAGATTTTTTCATGAGGCGATGACGACTATCGCACAAACATAAACCAGTTTTGAATATCTGCAAGACTGATCCCATAAAAAAATACGGCGAACGTGGCGATGACGAGAAACGGGCCGAACGGTACTTCGCTTTTCATTGTATATCCTTTCACTATGGGGAACAAACGCGTTATCCTCCCCGCCGCGATAAGGGCGATGCCGAAAAGAGCCCCGATCCAGAAGGCCAACATCACCGCGGCATACCCGCCCGATAGGCCCAAAAACCAGCCCATACCGAGCGCCAGCTTCGCGTCGCCAAAGCCGATCCACCGCCCCTCCGAAACATACCACAGCGCCGCAAACGGCAGAGCGACGAGGTGCCCCGCCGCGAGGCGCACCGCATCAAACTCGATGCTATAGGGCAAGCCCACTGCCGTAAGGAATGCCAACGCCGCGAAGGCATAGACAAAAGCATCGGGAATGATCTTGTGGCGCACATCGTAGACGGCGATCACGATGAGAATGCTCGCGATGGCCATCACACCGGCAAACGCCATGATGTCGGTGAGGGTCGGCGGCACGTGAAGCGCCATCGTCCGCACAACGGCGGCAAGCGTCACACAGCCGGTCAGTATCTCCACGATGATGTACTGGCGCGAGATGCGGCTCTTGCAGTACCGACACCGCCCCCTCTGCATAAGAAAGCTCGCGATGGGAAGGAGGTCATACCCGTTGAGCGTATGGCCGCATGAGAAACAAAAAGATCGACCGGAGAGGGGGCTCACGCCGGTGTGGTAGCGATAGATGACGACGTTCAAAAAACTGCCCAGTACCGAGCCGAAAAGAAAAATGAGGAGGTAAGTGAAATATTCCATACCATACATTGTACCAAAAACGACCCTTGCGGGTCGTTTTTTGTACGAACGATGTTCGTAACGAAGATGTTACGGCTTGACGTCGTAGACAGGATCGGTGCCGGCGAAGTCGGCGGCGCTACCGGAGCAGAGCGTTGAGCTGGCGGCGGCGTCGCTGTCGTTGGAGAGCGCCGGGTTGGTGCCTTCAAGTGCGATGCCCAAGTGGTAACTTGTGCATGCCGTTGCCAATGAAGCATAGCTGTACGCCGCACCCAACGGATCCACGGGGATCGTAGGAATGTAGTTCGGCGCCAACGATGCCGTCGTGGCCGGGTACGCGCGGTTGTCGTCGAAGTAGAGCTCAAGCGCGACTTGGACCTGCTTGATATCAGCGACACGCTTCGCATCACGGGACTTCTGGCGGGCGGTGTTGAGCGATGCCAACACAACCGACGAGAGGATACCGATGATGGCGATAACCACCAGCAACTCGATAAGCGTAAAACCTTTTTTCTTGTTGATCATAAAAAAATGATGAGGATCACGCAGAGTGCCGCGAGGCGCTCTGCGATACCGTTACTTACATCGACCAAGGACCACACCGGAACGACCGGGAAACCCCGCCGCGCCCAGTTCCTGCGCACAGTATATCATGGCACCCAGTATACAATGCAAACCTTGTGGATAACACTACCTACACCCCCGTGGAGATATTGTAGATCGGGATGAGCACCGAGGTGAGGATGAGGCCGACACCCAAACCGAGCGCGACAATGAGGATTGGCTCGATAAGGTCGATGAGCGTATCCACGGCGGTGTCCACTTCGCGTTTGTAGAACGTCGAGAGGGTCTTCAAAATATTGCCCAGCTCGCCCGTCTCCTCGCCCACTTTGATGATCTGCACCATCACGAGCGGTATCTCCTCATACTCGCCCAAGGCGTCCGAGAGCGGGACACCGCTCGAGACCTTGTCCTTGCTCTTCTTCACGATATCCTCGTAGACGGCGTTGCCCACGACCGATGCGGTGATCTCGAGCGCGCGCACGATGCTGATGCCGCTCGTCAGCAAGGTGTAGAGGTTGTCCGCGATGCGCGAGAGGTAGAGCTTGCGGAAGAGAGCGCCCATCAACGGCAGGTTGAGCATGAGGTGCGACATCACGATCTTACCCTGATCCGTGCGCGTGTAACGCACTACCCAACCGACCCCGACTATCACGAGTGCAAGAAGGAAGAAGCCGTAGTGGACGAGGAAGTCGGACATGCCTATCACGAAGCGCGTATAGAGCGGGATCGGCTGGTTGGACTCCTCCAGAATGGCGGCGAGGTTGGGGAAGACGACCGTCAGCATGAGGATCATGACGACGGTAAAGGTACCGATGACGAAGCCGGGGTAGATAAGGGCGTTGCGCGTCTTGACGGTCAGCTCGTACGAGCGGTCGAGGTACGAGGCGAGCGACTCAAAGATCTCACTCAACTTGCCCGTCTCCTCGCCGGACTTGACCATGTTGATATAAAACGGTGAGAAGATCTGCGGGTGTTTGGCGAGCGCGCCGGAGATGGAGGAGCCGCCCTGAATGTCGTCGGCGATGGTGGTTATATTCTTGCGCAGAATCGCGTTCTCCGACTGCGCGGCGAGCATGCGGAAGATGCGCAAAGCCGAGACGTTGGCCACGAAGAGCGTCGCCATCTGCCGCGACATCATCACCACGTCTTTGAGCGCCACCTTTTCAAAGGCCGCGATCTGCCTGCTTAAAAACGACCGCTTCTCGGCGGAACGGATGGAAACGATCGTCAAACCTCGCTGTTGGAGCGATCGAATCGCAACATCTTCGTTGGTCGACTCGATCGTCCCCTCCTTCGAGGCACCCTCTTGGGTCAGTGCTTTGTAGGTGAAGAGCATATTAAATAAGGCGTTCCAACGCCTGCGGGTTGAAGGAGAAGGCGCGGGCGTCCTGGGCGGTGATCTCGCCCTTGCGTACCAGCTCGACCAGAGTGCGGTTCATGTCGATCATCCCTTCATCCATTCCTGTTTCGATAACCACGTTGATCTCGTGCGTCCTGCCCTCGCGGATCAAGTTGGCGGAGGCACTGTTGTTGATGAGCAGCTCATAGGCGGGAATGAGGCCGCCCGAGACGCGCGTAACGAGTCGCTGGGAGAAGATGCCCAGCAAGCTCTGCGAAAGCTGGACGCGGATCTGCTTTTGTTGACCGGGAGGGAAGGAGTCGATGATACGGTCGATCGTCTGCGCGGCGTTGTTGGTATGCAAGGTGGAGAGGACGAGGTGCCCCGTCTCGGCGGCCGTTACGGCGGTGGAGATCGTGTCGGGGTCGCGCATCTCGCCTATCATCAAGACGTCTACGTCTTGGCGGAACATCGCCTGCAATGCCCCTTGAAACGAGAGCGTATCGTTGCCGACCTCGCGCTGGTCGATGACGGCGCGGTCTTGCTGGAAGATGAACTCGATCGGGTCTTCGATGGTGATGATGTGCGCCGACTGTTCGGTGTTGATAAGCTCAATCATCGAGGCGAGCGTCGTGGACTTGCCCTGCCCCACCGGCCCTACGACGAGAAAGAATCCTTGTTTGCGGCGGGTGAAATCCTCCAGAATGGGCGGAAGACCAAGCTCGGCGAGGGACTGCACCGATTGGGGAATAAGGCGCAAAACGATGCTGACCGCCCCCTGCTGGAGGTAGGCACTGCCGCGAAAACGAGTCGCATCTTCCACGCTGTAAGCGAAGTCGATCTCCTTCTTTTCTAAAAATATTTTTTGCTTCTCCTCGTTCAAAAGGAGTGAAAGAATGCTGATCGTGTCGTCTTTGCTCAAGACATCGCGCTTGACGAGCGGTATGAGCTCGCCGGCAACGCGCACCGAGGGGTGCCGCCCATCGGAAATATGCAGGTCGGACCCGCCTTCTTTGACGATAGTGTCTATGAGTTCGGCAAGCTCTTGTTTATGGTTCATAGGATACGAAACTACGCACGCGACGGATTACCCAAAACCCCTACCCTTTCTTTTTCTTGGCAATCTCGCGTACCTTTTCAACCACCTCGGTGGGAGTTACATTGGCTTTGATCACATACCCGTCGGCACCAAGCTTCTTGGCGCGCTCAATGTCGTCGTTCTCGCCGAGGTTGGAGAGGACGACGACACAGGTCTTGTCGTAGGCCTTGTGCGTCCTCGTCTTTTTTATCAACTCAAAACCGTCCACCGTCGGCATCACCAGATCAACCAGCATGATGTCGGGCACGAACGATTCTTCCTCAATGGCGGCGAGGGTGTCTTGGCTGGAGAGCGACGTCTTGACGGTAAAGCCCTCGTTGGTGAACTTCAACGAATACATGTCCAAGAGGAATCGGTCGTCATCGATGATGAGTAGCGTTGGTTCTTGTGATGGTGTCATATATCTTCGTGGAAAACCTCCCCGATGCAGCTGCACACTACCCTCTAGTGTACCACGGATGCACACGCTCCGTGTAGACGACATTATTATTCAAACTTATTCACCTCGCGGAAGGGTATCAAACCTTTGAACGACTTGAGTAAGGCGTCTTCTTTCATGGTGAGCATTCCTTCGGAACGCGCCGCCTTGTAGACGCCATCCTCCGTCGGGTTTTCTAAAATCACTTTCTCAATGGTTTTGGTCACGCGCAATACCTCAAAGACGCCCAAGCGCCCGCGCGTACCGCCGGGGCATTCGGGCGACGGCTGGGTATCGAATACCTCGCCGGCAATCGTCACATCTTTGCGATATAGCTCCGGCAAGTCGGCGAATTGCTGAGTGATCATCTCTTTGATACTCCCCTCAACGGGAATGGGTTTTTTGGAGGGTTCGCAGATTGTGGGCACAAGTCGTTGGCCGACAGCGGCGACGAGTGTGGGTGCGATGAGGTAGGGATCGACGCCCATGTCGATCAGGCGCGGAATCACGCCCGCGGCGGTGTTGGTGTGCAGGGTGGAGAGCACCAAATGTCCGGTGAGCGCCGCCTGAATGGCGAGTTGGGCAGTCTCCTTATCGCGGATCTCGCCAACCATGATGATATCCGGGTCTTGGCGAAGAATGGAGCGCAAACCGCGCGCGAAGGAGTAGCCGATCTCCGGCCGCACCTGTGACTGGCTGATGCCGTCGATGTTGTACTCCACAGGGTCTTCCAAGCTCACGACGTTTTTCTTTTCACGGTCGAGTTCATTGAGCATCGCGTAGAGCGACGTACTCTTGCCCGATCCCGTAGGTCCGGTAAGAAGGACGAGGCCGTAGGGCTTTTTGAGCGCCTCGCGAACCATCTCCAAATTCTTGCCCGTAAGCCCCGTTTCTTCAAGACTCTTGACACCCTTGCCCGGATCCAAGATACGCATCACGACTTTCTCACCGTAGTTGGTCGGAAAGGTGGAGACACGGAAGTCGATCTTGCGCTTTTCGATTCGGGCGGAAAAACTGCCGTCCTGAGGCTGGCGACGCTCGTCGAGTTTGAGCTTGGCGAGCACCTTGATACGCGCCACAACCGAGTTATGCACCGCGATAGGGAGCATCAAACTCGTGTAGAGGACGCCGTCGACGCGAAAGCGCACGCGTACCTTGTCGGCCGCCGGCTCGATATGCACATCGGAAGCGCGACCTTCGGTTGCGTGCCGCAAGAGCACGGCGACGATCTTGGTGATCGGCGTATCCTCCACCACTTTGACATCAAAATCTTTTTCGCCGCCGTTCTCGCCGCCCGCTCTCGCGACGGATGGCGACGCAGGTGCGGGTCGCGCCATGCCTCCCGTCGTCCGCGATACGGAGACCGGCTCCTCGCCGCCCTCGCCAATATCTTCAAGCGAAGGGAATTGTTCCTCCGCGAGTGCCGAGACACCTTCTGTGCTCGCGCCGACACCGGCATCAAGGCCGGTGAGTGCCTGGTGCACCTCGCCCGAGAGGCTCTGATACCCGTCCATCACGCGAATGAAGTCGTCGTGCGCTATTAAAAAAAGCTTGAAGGGAATATTGAGACGCGACGATATAAACTGCAGGGCGTCGCGCGCCTCCAAGTTGTCCGGATCCACCATGCCCACCGCAAGGACACCCTCTTCAAAAGCGAGCGGGACCGTCTGGTAGTGCGCGGCCGACTCCTGCGGAATATACTTGAGCACCGAGAGGGACACCGTGTCCTCCACCACTTCCCGCACCGGCACATTGTGATACTCCGACTTCCATTGCATCAACTGTTGTTTGTCCATGCCCTGCCGCGTGAGCACATCGACAAGGTCAGTACCCTCCTGTGTGATGGAGGTTTGGAGCTTCTCCCCTTCGCTTGAGTCGAGGATTCCTTTTTGTATCAAATAGTCGAGAAATGCCATATTTCACATTCTATATTCCCGTCGTCCTGAACTCTGCGAACGGGTTGCGCTTGCCCTGCGATTGCGGCGTGATCGTTACACTGAAGTCGTCGAGCGTCCTGTACGATGGGTCTTCAAAGATCGTCGCGTCGATCGTGAGGGTGGAGAGATTTTGCAAGATGCCGATGATCTCTTCCACCACCGGCGGGCGGCCCGTGCCTGTCGTCAGTACGCCGCGCTCTTCCGGTGTCCCCACGAGGATGGTGAGGCCGAAGAAGAGCGCCGCGATGATCGCGACGACGACGATAATGTTGATGATCTTTTTTTTGTCCATAGTGTTCGAAAAAATATCGCGGAAGGCGCACTACGATTTGAGCCAGTAGGTGCGCACCGTCACATGGAATTGCATGAAGCCGCTTTCTGTTACGTTGAAGCCGAGCGCACGCACATCCACGATGCGCAAGCCTCGCTCCAAATCCACCACAAAATTACGAAACGAGTCGTAGGTGCCTGTGATCGTGAAATCGAGGTTGATCATGCCGAAAGGCCGTTCATCCTTGCCGATGACCGTCTCTTTCTCTTTGTCCTCCGAGATGCCGATGTCTTGGATCACCATGCCGTAACGCGAGGCGATCTTGTCGATTTCCAGAATCATGCGGACGTTGTCCACATGGTCGGGGAGCATCTTTTTGACCCTGCCCAGATCGTTGACGCTGATCGCATTGTACTTCTCCAAGAGCGCGTCGCGGATGCTCTGGATACGCCGCGTGTTGGTGAGGGCGTCGTTCAAGAGTGCCGACTGGTTGCGTATCTCGCCGATGTCGTCGTTGAGCGGCCGGATGAAGCTGAAAAAAATACCGACCGAGGATACGAGGAGGATGAAGGGAATAATATAGTACATAGATCATGTGCGGCGAAGTGCCGCGCGCCGTTATTGCAAGAGGAGGAGCGGGGTCGTCGTCCCCGCTTCGGAGGCCGGCGCGGGCGATGCCGACGTCGTTGCCCCCGGCTGTGCGCGGCTTTGCGGGTTGAGATGATTTTTGTAGAGGACGAACGACGATGAGACCGGCGTAGAGAAGTCGAAGGAGATGTTGCCCTGGTCGTTGAGGGTCAGGTTCTCAAATATCGGCTCCGCAAAGACGCGCGCATCGCCGAAGATGTCCGACTGCAAGGCGAGCGCCGCGTAATCGCGCGCCTCGCCCGAGAGTTTGAGTGTCGGAAGGCCCGCGCCGTCGACCGAATAGGCGAGCGAATCAAAGCGTACATTGGAAAGCGTCAGGTCCTCAAGGAGCCGCAAGACGGGAGAGATAACGAGGTGGTTGCCAAGGAGGACCGACGACGTTTGCAGGCGCTTGTCGGCAACCCCCAACACGTCGATCAGCTCAGGCTCAATCGCCTGCTTGACCCGTTCGATTGATGCCGACATTTGGTCGATCTGCCCCTGCAAGACCGCCTTGTAGACAAAAAGCCCGCCGAGGACGGCCAAGGTGACCAAAAATATAACGAACGAGGCAAAGCCGAGGATGCCCACGATCCCTCCGCGCAAACGCTCCTCGCGCCGCACGATCGACCCCATCGGTTTTTTGGGAATGAATGATGCTTTGAAATCAGCCATAGACTGCCGTCTCTACTCTAGTAGTATACTATACACGCGCCGCCTTCCTACAGTGCGTTGTCCACGGTTACTCATGCAATCTCCGCAGAGCTATCCCCGCCGCCACCGCAAACGTCGGGCCGATCTCTTTGAGCACCGGCTCCAAGAAGGCAGGCGCTTCGATCTGGCTGAACGGGTCGGCGAGGATTACCTCCGCGTCAAAATGTTTGCGCGCAAAGTCGACAAAGCCGCGCAGGAGCGTACCGCCGCCCGAGAGGATCACCTTGCTCACCGTCTTGCCCGAACGCTTTTCGTAGGCAAAGAGCATCTTGTTTGCCTCGGAGAAGATACTGCGCGAGACGAGCTCAATCGTGTCCATCACATCCTTGTGCTCCGCATCGCCCGTAAGCCCCACCGCACGCTTCAACTCCTCCGCCTTCAAGATGCTGATGCTCTGGGAGCGCGAGATAGCCGTCGTCATATCTTGCGACCCGCGGCCGATAACATGCGTGGAAACGGCGATGCCGTTTTCCACGACGGCGATCTTCGTCGAGCCTGCGCCCACATCCACGATGAGCACCGGCGCACGCTCACGGCGCAAAAGCGCGCGAATCGTGCTGAAAATTTCTATCTCCAAAAAACTGATAGTGAGGCTGGCTTGCGTCGCCAAATCTTGATACGAGCTTATAATACTGCTATGAATCGCCGCGAGAAGGATGCGGATGCGCTTGGCCGAGGCGGCGCCTGCGGGCGCCGCCTGTGACTCGTCTTCGGGTATCACACTCCAGTCGAGCATCACCTCCGAGATGGGCACCGGAATATATTTGCGCGCCTCGATCGGCACCATTTCGGCAAGCTGATGTTCCGAAGCCGCGGGCATATCCATGAGCATAATCAAACTCGACGTGAGCGGCACCGAGAAGCCGCCATCGGTCGTCGTAACATTGGCCTCGCGCATGAGGTCGGCGAGTGCTTCGCGGATCTTGTCGCCGGGGAGATTGGTCGCCTGCCCTACCACGAGGCCCGCGTAGGGGCCGAGCGCGATCTCGCCATAGGTTTCAAGCACCGCCTTGCCCCCTTTCTTTTTGAGCTGAATCACCTTGATCGAGGCCGATCCAACATCAATACCGATGACGCTGTTCGTCTTCGCAAACAGGCCCGAAAAAATGGAGCGCACCAGCCCTCCCACTCCTTGTTTTTCAATCGAAGATTGCGCCATGAGTAAGAAAGAGACGCCGCGTCACAAAAGCGTGAAGCGTTGATACATTTAGTATATCATGGCGAGATGTCCGCGCGTACGCCTATGCACACATTCCTCGCATCATTACGTCTTGCGGCGAACGCGCTCTTTCCGCGACACTGCCTGTCGTGCGGCAGGCGCGGGGGCGATCTGTGCGTCGCGTGCGCCCTCGCTCTTCCCCGCGCAGAGAAGGCACCGAGCATAGCGGGGTATCCCGCGATGGCACTCTTTGAATACCGCCACCCTGTGGTGCGGGAACTCATAGCGGGGATCAAGTACCGCTCATCGCGCGACGCGGTGCGCCTTGTCGGCCGCCTCCTCTACGAGATGGCCGCCGAGGAACTCGCCGAGCAAGCCGCCTTCGGTGCGTTCCGCGAGGCGGTCATCATCCCCGTCCCCCTTTCGCCCCGCCGTGCGCGGCAACGGGGCTTCAACCAATCCGAACTCATCGCCCACGCCTTCGCCGCAGGCGAAGGCGTGGGCTCACCCTCCCCCATCCTCGCCGTCCGCACCGACATCCTCCGTAAAGTCCGCGAGACGCCGCCGCAAGTCTCGTGCGCTTCGCGTACCGAGCGCCTCGCCAACCTCGCCGCCTGCTTCGCCGTCGCTAACCCCGAGGCCGTCTATAAAAAAGACATCATCCTCATAGACGACGTCCTCACCACCGGCGCCACCCTCACCGAAGCCGCCAAGGTACTCAAAAAATCCGGGGCAAAAAATGTCCTATGTTTGGTGGTGGGACACTAGTGAATCCTACGGCGCGTCTTTGTCGAGACCTTCAACAAAGTAGCAACTACCCTCGGCAAACGCGTTGAGTTGGTGTGAACCCGCCGCGAAGATTGTATAAAAAATAGTCCCATGCTAGCATGGAGAACACAATAACGGGGGTTATGTATGAAACGCTTTTGCGGAGTAATATGTGCCCCCGTTTTTGTGTGTTAGTTCTTTTCAAATCAACCAAACACCAATACGACCTAAGGAGGTTTGTATGTGTATTTTGCGAGCAATAGTTCTCTTGTTCTTGATCTGTTCGATAGCTCACGCCGGTAGCGTGCCAACACTTACCTCACCGCTGCAAGGAAACTTTCTCAGTCGTTACGTGACTTCATCATTCGGTGACGATTGGAATAATACATGGTGGTGTAGTTATATCAAAAAACACACCGGAATCGACGTATACGCGCAAGTCGGAGAAAATGTATATGCGGCGTATGACGGTTATGTAAGGCGAGCGAAACTCGATTCCACAAATGGGGGTTACGTATCTATAGACCATGGTCCGGCGCATACTTTCAACCTCGTCACAACCTACTGGCACATACTCCCATCAGTCAGTGAAAACACATGGGTTGTGGTAGGCCAAAAGATTGGAACGATTGCAGATCTTGGAGATGATACTCATTTCCACTTTAGCACCTACGAAGGAGGGTACACTAATCCGACGTCCTATGCCGGATCATTGCCGCAAGTATCCTGTAATGGATACCCGCCGTTTCCCTCAGCCTTCAAAAACCCAACGATCTACACCTATTACAACCATAACTAAGGTATCGGCCCCGTCTGTCTAAAAAATACGCGGGGCTTTATTGTAGGTATTCTAGTGAATTCATGATATTCATAAAATCCTTCTCGTATATTGTTTCTCCCACATATGATGCGGTATACATCATCCCGTCTGTCGAGGAAAATACAAATACATACTTCGTATTCCCTGAATAATCATCACGATATTGCAACATCTTTCCTGATATGTGATAGGTACTATATGATTCAACTTCTCTATCATCACCAGCATTATTTTCTATCTGTTCAGGTGGTATGTCTGGGTTTTTTTGTATGACAAATGTCGATGCTATCGCGATGCCTGATGCACGCTTCGGATCATGCGCGGAAAGAGGCGTGACAGAAATCCTGTTTACATTTTCTGTCACATACCATGACTCAGGGTATTTGAAACTCAGACCCAAATATGTACTCATATATTCTTGATAGGAAGTAGGTGTTTTTTGAATACCGACTGGATACAAGAATACCGTAGTCGCAAACATGCCAATAATAAGAGTTGCGATACATACCCCTTTCTTATTTGTAAAGATATGAAGAATGGATGCCATGCTGTATTTTTTATTAGATAGTTTCATTTTTTATAGAAACATCATCGAGGTTCAGCTCACTCTCTCTTACCCATAAGTCCCGCCTCATACTTAAAACTGTTTTCAGAAAATTCTGGCGATTTGGATTTTCAATAAATGCCCTCCACGCGTCGCTGTATCCTTTGGTTTTGTAAATCGCCCTCGTGCGTTTTGTCGCCAATTCAGGGTTTTCTATCTCCTGCACCCTTTCATATCCCACCTTTGCGAGCCAACGTTTGAAGGGCTCGGCTTTGGGTGAGGGGATGGATTGGATAAGGCGGAAAATGCCTTCGGTGTTGGCACATATCATTTTCTGATTACCGCCAACAGTAGCGATTTCAAGGGTATGTACAATATGTACCCACCCTTTTTGCAACTCGCTATCACGCGATTTCATCCGCTGAATATATTGTTTAGGATCTTTTGAATCCGTTAGGACGAAGACGATATCCTCAATAACAAACCACCATTCGCCCTTGTGAAGCGTCTTTCGGATTTCTTTTTTCTGGAAAATTGCGATTTTGGTGATGGTTGGGTTTTCTGCCATATAAAATATAGGTTAGACCATGTTTGTGTCGGTACCCCCAACCGCTTTTGGTTCTTATAGTATACATCAAAACCGGAGCATCAGCAGATGCTCCGGTTTTGATGTTGGCGGAGACGGCGAGATTCGAACTCGCGAGGGGTTTTATCCCCTACCTCGTTAGCAGTGAGGCGCTTTCGGCCACTCAGCCACGTCTCCGTGTTTGGTCTTTATACCAGATTTCACCATCCCCCGCCACCTGCGGGGTGACGGTGGTATACTGACAGCATAATTGGTTCATCTGATGATCACCGCGGTATGAAAAAAGTATTTATGGTCCATGGGTTTGAGGGTAGTCCGAATGGCGGGTGGCGGCCATGGCTTCTTGGCGAATTGGCAAAGCTGGACATCTACGCCTGCGCTCTGGCTATGCCGAGCCCCGATGCTCCCCTTCCCGCCGAGTGGGTTGCCGAGATTGCGCGGCATGTGGAGCGCAGTGCGGGCGACGAGGTATATTTGGTGGGGCATAGCTTGGGCGTCCCCGCTATTTTGCGCTACCTGCAAACGGCGCCGACAGGGGTACATATCGCGGGGGCGGTGCTCGTCTCGGGGCCTGCGATGATACGGCGCGAGGATCCGCACAACCTCAACCCGTTCTTGGCGGGACTGAACTTCGGTGCCATCGCCGCGAGCGCCGCGGCATTCGCCGTGATCCACGGCGATGACGATGAGGTGGTGCCGGTGGATCATGCGCGCCTGCTTGCGCGAGAGTTGGGGTGCGCATGCACGCTCGTCCCGCACGGCGGGCACCTGAATGGTTCTGCCGGATGGCTCACCCTGCCACCCGTAGTGGAGGCGCTTACAAAGATGTTTTACTAACCGCCCTCTCGTCTTCAGACGAATCTACACACCGCTCCCACCCTCCTCTCATCAAGCGTGATATACTGAACACATCTTCTACTGGCACATCATATGCAACGAATCCATACAGTCATTCTCTTTGGGGTCATCGTCCTTACGGGTCTTGTGATCCTTGTCGGCATACCGCAATCAACAAGCGTGCCTGTGAGCGATACGCCACAGGAACAAACGGCGGTGCCGACGAGCGAAGCGGCCGAGATGGCGGAAACACCCGCCGCACCGGTGCAAGAGACGCACACCGTCACCTACAGAGGCGACGGCTTCTCCCCCGCCGCGATGGAGATACAAACAGGAGAGACGGTAACGTTCGTCAACGCCTCATCGCACGGCATGTGGGTCGCCTCGGCGGATCATCCTACACACACCCGCTATCCGGAAAAGACGGCCGCCGACTGCAAGGGATCGGCCTTCGACCAGTGCACAGCATCCGCCGCCGGCACCTCATGGAGTTTTACCTTTAACCAAGCGGGGTCGTGGATCTACCATAACCACACACAAGCATCGCACCGCGGCACCATTATCGTCCATGAATGATACCAATAACAACCACGAGAACGGCAATGGCAGCGGCAACGGAACACAAAACCCACCGGTGTACCTCGCCTCGCTCGTGATGCGCGTCGGCCTCGCCTTCGCCTTTCTCTACCCCGCCGTCCGCGGCTTGCAAGACCCGTCGGCGTGGATAGGCTACATCCCGCCGCTTGTTCAAGATTTTGTGGGCGACCCGTCGTTCTTTCTCTTTGTCTTCGAGATTATTGAGATACTGCTCGCGGTATGGATCCTTTCAGGATGGAAGATACGCACCTCAAGCACGTTTGCGACACTGATCCTCATTGCGATCGTCGTCGGTAATGCGACGGAAATGGACATCCTCTTCCGCGACCTCGCGATCGCCGCGCTCGGCATGGCGCTCCTTGCCCTGCACCGACCTGAAGCGATGGTATAGCGGCAGGGCATTGTGCGCCAACAATATCTTAAAAAAAAGTAAAGGGTGGATAGTTTCCCTTTTAATGAAATGTCATATACTGTAGTTCTATTATTCGTATAGTTTGTAATCCTGACACAGGCAAATACTATGAAGCAATTCGTAATTCTTGCAGTTGTTCTTGCCATCGGTGCAGGCGTGTACTTCTTCATGCGCCCCGCTTCCGCTCCGGCAGAGACCGTAACGGAGGCCGTCGCAACGACGACCGACGCTACAGCGACGGGCACGCCGGTAACGGCGACCACGACGGGGTACTAACCTCTCTCCGGTCTTCGGTTTTGAACAACCAAAAAACGGCGCAGCTCTCACGAGCCGCGCCGTTTTGCTTTGGTAGTAGTGCAACGTTCAAAAAGAAAAAGCGCGTATCTTTCAGATACGCGCTTTTGATGCGGGGGCGGTGGGTTAGATGAGTCCCGCCGCCTTTGCTTTTTTTCGAAAAGTTCCGCGATTGAGGCCGGCGGCCTTCGCCGCCGCCGTTTGATTCCCGATGAGAATCCTCGCTCCTTTCGCCTCCTGCGAAGTCGTGAGGTATCCTTCAACCGCCCCCTCATCAAACAGGGCGGTGATTTCCCCATAATTCTTGCCTATACTGGCAAGAACTTTTGCCGACTCTTTCAGTTGTTTGGCATAAAAATCAATCTTCTTTGAAATATGCATACCCTTCTCCTCTTCAAGTTTCAACATCCTGTAAGGATTTCCTGCTTGGTAGCATACCACACATCGCTGAAAAATGCAAGGCGTGCTACACTACCCTCATGTTGCCGGATACTCTCCTTACAGACGCCTTTCGCCTCACGGCGGGGCAAAAAGCCGCCCTCAAAAAACTCAAACTCGCGACGGTGCGCGATCTGCTCTCGCACTTTCCCGTCCGCTACACGGAGCCGACGGAGCAAAAATACATCGGGCAGATAGCGACAGGCGAGAAGGTAACACTCTATGGGCGCATCTCCAAACTGGAGAGCAAGAAGGGGTGGCATTCAAAAATCCCTATGACGACGGCGACCTTTGAAGACGCCACCGGCTCTCTGCGCCTCGTGTGGTTCCACCAACCCTACATCGCCAAGATGATCCCCGAGGGTGCTATGGTGCGCATCGCGGGCAAGGTCGCAACCGACAAGCACGGCCTCTCGATCGCCAATCCGGAGATAGAACGAGCCGGTGCGGAGCAGGACTTGCCGACGATCTTTGCCGGAACGGCGACGACATCCGATAACGACGCCGTCGTGATGCCCATCTATCCGGAGACGCGCGGCCTCACGTCGCGGTGGATATACCACGCGCTCAAAAAGGCCTTCACCGCGCGCGTGCACGAAGCGCATGAAGACCCGATACCCGCCGCCATTCTCGAACGCTATCACCTTCCTTCGCGCGCTACGGCGCTCCTGTGGATTCACGCCCCGCGAAACGAGAAGGACGCGCAAGCGGCGCGCAAGCGCTTCGCCTTTGAAGAAGTCTTCCTGATCCAGCTCGACCGTATCCGCGCGCGCCGTGCGCGCGCGGATGACCCGACTTTTATCATACGCCCGCAGGAAGAGACGGTGCGCGCCTTTGTCGATCGCTTCCCCTTCACCCTTACGAGTGCCCAAGATGCGGCGATAGCGACGATCCTTGAGGACTTTGCGCGCGGTGCGCCGATGGCGCGCCTCTTGGAGGGCGATGTCGGTTCGGGCAAGACGGCCGTCGCCGCGGCGACGGCCCACGCGGTCGTTACGTCTCGGCCCGATGGCCGCTCTTTCGGCAACTTACAGACCGCCATCATGGCCCCCACGGAGATACTCGCCCGCCAGCACTTTGAGTCGTTCATCGGCTACTTCGCCCACCTCCCGATCAAGGTCGGCCTCATCACCTCCAAAAAGTGCCGTATCTTCCCCTCCAAAGTAAACCCGCACACCCACACCAATATCTCCCGCGCCCAACTTTTAAAGTGGGTGGAAAATGGCGAGGTGCCCATTCTTATCGGCACGCACGCGCTCATCCAAAAGGCCGTGCGCTTCAAGCACCTCGCCTATGTGATCATCGACGAACAGCACCGCTTCGGCACGCGCCAGCGCGGGGAGCTCATCAAAAAACATGAGGCCGCCGAGCTCGCGCCGCGCGCTCACCTCCTCTCCATGACGGCGACCCCCATCCCCCGCACACTCGCTCTTACGATCTACGGCGACTTGGATCTTACCCTCATAGATACCATGCCAGCAGGGAGAAAGCCCATCGTAACCGAGATGGTGAGCGGCGATGCGCGCGCTACCGCCTATGAACGAGCCCGCGGCGAGCTTGCGGCGGGACGGCAGGTATACATAATCTGCCCGCGCATCGACGAGCCCGACCCCGAAAAGGAGACGGCTCTTCAGGCAAAGTCCGTCACCGAGGAGGCGGTACGGCTCAAAAAAGAGGTCTTTCCCGACTATGCGATCGAGATACTGCACAGCAAGATGAAACCCACCGAGAAGGAGGCGGTGATGGAACGCTTCGCGTCGTGCGAGACGCACATTCTCGTCGCCACCTCGGTGGTAGAGGTGGGAGTCAATGTGCAAAACGCAACGACGATTATTATTGAGGGTGCCGAACGCTTCGGCCTCGCCCAGCTCCATCAGTTGCGCGGGCGCGTCCTGCGCAGTACACATCAGGCCTACTGCTTCCTCGTCTGCGAGGGCAAGAGCAAGCTCACCAAAGATCGCATCAAGACCCTCGTAACCGCCAAGAACGGCTTTGAACTCGCCGAACGCGACCTTCTTTTGCGCGGTGCGGGAGAATTGAAGGGCGGGAAGCAGTGGGGCATATCGGATATCGGCATGGAGGCGATCAAGAATATAAAAATGGTGGAAGCGGCCCGTCATGAAGCTGCGGCCATGCTCGATCGCGACCCCGACCTCGCCCGCCACCCCCACCTCGCGATCATCCTCGCCTCTTACGCAGAGGACATGCATTTTGAATAGTGCCCGAGCAACCCATGTATACTGAACGAACCGGGGGCAGTTTAGCTACGCAACTCATGAAGCATTATTTTATTATTGTCGCCATCGTCCTTATGCTCGGCGGTGTGCTCGTCTCCTATGAATGGACAGCCGACACAAGAAACACACCCTCTCTCGTCACAGGCACAACCACCCCGCTCACCGCTCCAAGGCCGGCTGTAAAAGACGGGGAAGAAACCATACCATGGCTCACCTATAGGAATGAAAAGTATGGATTTGAGGTGGGGTATATAGCTCATCAGCCCTTCTATGCCATTGATAAAATGGGAGACAGCATCACTAATTCAAAGATAATAATCTCATTGCCCGTTTCAGAGGATGTTGGATACAACCCACACGCAGAGACGCTTGCGGATTATAAAAAGACATATAGCACCCAAAAAGTATTTTCTACTACTAACACAGGCGAGCCCCTCGGAAGAGTAGTTTTGATTCATGAGCAAGAAGAAACGATAATAAACAACATACCCGCGCTAAAACAAATCTATAGCACAGGAAATGTGATAGCAATGTCCGCGAACAGGGAGGGCACAGCACTTGTGCCTGATCGTAATGATACTGCTGAAAACTACTCGCTACGATATATATTCTTCAAAGATAAGAAGGTTTTGATACTGAAAATGACGCACGTAGATGATACGCTAAGCATCTTCAAAGACATGACGCGGAGCCAAAAAAACAAACTGGATGCTGCTGAAGAAGAACTGAATGTTGTTGCGCAGACATTCAAATTTACACAATAAAACCCAAGAAAAAAGCGAGATCGTACGATCTCGCTTTTGTTTTTAATCACCAGATTAAAAATCAGGGTGTTAACAACTCGGCAAATCAGATTTGCCGAGTTATAATACTACTATGCGAGTAGAACCACATACAGTTGGATCCATTATGCACATCACCAAGCGAGGGGCGCGAGGAATGGAGATCGTGCGAGACGATTCAGATCGCTTTAACTTCGTGCGCTCAGCATTCATTACCAACGACGTGCACCAGAGTAATGACTGGAGGGCACTTTCAGTGAACAAGCCATTATTTTATCGCCCTGAATCGTGGCCGGATCATCGACCCTTGGTCTCGATACTTGCATGGGTGCTTCTTGATAATCATTTTCATATGCTCGTTCAGGAAGTTGAGGAAGGTGGTATTGCAAAATTTATGCAGCGCTTCAGCAATAGCCTTAGCCGTTATTTCAACGAAAAATATAACGGCCGTGGGAGCATCTTTCAAGGTTCATACAAGGGACGTCTGGTGGATACTGATGAATATTTACAGTATGTGCATGCCTATATAGTCGCTAAAAATACCTTTGAAATGTGCCCCGGCGGACTAAAGCGGGCACTCACCGACTTTGAATACGCATGGGAAAATGCAAAGCAATATAAGTTCTCAAGTCTTCTCACCGCTACTGACGGTTTAGAATCTCCCCTTCTCGACATACCAGCCATACAATCACTCGGTCTCGTGCGAAAAGACTTCAAGCAGTATGTACGTTCAATGATCACCCACCACGCGAAAACCAAAGCACGCTATACGAACGTTGACCTCCTGGAGAATTGGTAACTCGGCAAATCAGATTTGCCGAGTTACCGATTGAGTATGGTAGGGGTGAGGTATACTGGTGAGGTATACTTAGAGCATGTACCAACGCGGTTTTATCTTTGGGGGGCTGGGAGCGCTCATCATGCTGGCAGGTATTATCGCCGGCATCGCCTTTTTGGTCGCCTCGCCGCGCGCGGCGAGCTTCCGCGACATTCTCGCACACCTGCCTGGAAGCGCCTTTCTGAAGAATGCCACGCAAACGGCGCGCGCAAACGTGGCGACCGCTCTACACACCTCCCGGGCGGAAGAGGCGGCGCGGCGCATGGCCGAGCGCCTCGCGACAGGATCGCTTGATGAGGCGGTCGCCGAATCTCGCACCCTACGCAAAGAGCTCGAAAACCTCTCAATTGATGCCGCCCTGCGCGAGGAGAGTGGCAAGCCCGCGGATGAGATCGCCTCGACGACGGAGTACATCGCAACGACCGCCATAGAAAAATTGAAGTCCGCGCATCTTGAAACACAAGGCCAAACAAAGGCCAAAGCCGCCGTGGAGATCAAACTTCTTGAGGCACTGCGACCCGCGGCTTTGGACACCTCTTCATGTCCATAAAAATCACGCCCCCATTTGGGGGCGTGATTTTTATGGACATAGACGTCATGTTATAGGTGCATACGCCATGCACGGGCGACGGCACGGGCGACGGCGGGAGCCACACGCTTGTCGAACGGGTCGGGAATGATGCGCTTGTGCGAAAGTTTTTCGCGCGGGACCAGTCGCGCCAGCGCCTCTGCGGCGGCGAGTTTCATCTCCTCGGTGATTGCTGTCGCGCCGGCATCCAACGCCCCGCGAAAGATACCCGGAAATGCCAAAACGTTGTTGATTTGATTGGGGTAGTCGGAGCGACCGGCACCAAAGACGGCGACCTTGGTCTTTTGCACCTCGGCCAGCGTAATCTCGGGGTTTGGGTTGGCAAGGGCGAAGATGATCGGGTCGTCGGCCATGTGCGCCACCCACTCGGAGTGCAAAGCACCGCCGACGGAGACGCCAATGCACACATCGGCGTCGATGAGGGCATCGGCAAACGTGCCTTCCCTCCCCTCGCCGTTGCTCTCTCGCGCGATCGCAATCTTGTGGTCGCGCAGATCATCGCGCGCGCGCGAGATGATCCCCCGCGAGTCGACCACGATGATCTTGCGCGCATCGGTGCCGGCACGAACGAGTATATGATAGATGGCCGTTGCCGCCGCCCCTGCGCCGTGTATCACCACGCGCACCTCGCTCATCTTCTTACCGACAACGCGAAGCGCGTTTGAAAGCGCGGCAAGGACGACGATGGCTGTGCCATGCTGATCGTCGTGAAAGACGGGGATGGGGAGGGCTTTTTTCAATCGCTCCTCCACGATAAAACAGCGGGGCGCGCTGATGTCCTCCAAGTTGATGCCCCCGTAGGTCGGGGCAATCGCGGTTATCGCCGCGACGATCTCATGCACATCCTGCGTGGCAAGGACAATAGGCACCGCGTCCACATCGGCAAATGCTTTCAGGAGGACGCACTTGCCCTCCATCACGGGAAGCGCCGCCTCCGGGCCGAGGTTGCCCAAACCCAAGACCGCCGAACCATCGGAGATGACGGCGACGGTCCTCCCCTTCCATGTGTGGGTGCGTGCCGCCTCCTTGTGCGCGGCAATATGACGTGAGACGGCTCCCACGCCGGGCGTATAGGCGAGCGAGAGGTCGTCGCGGTTCTTGATTTTCATGCGCGAGCGAACCTCCAGTTTCCCTCCGTACTTTTTATGCGCCGCGAGAGCGCGCTTGTCGTAATTGCCTGCCATACGTTATTCTCCACTTAGGAAACAAAACACTAATGCGCCCACCACGACTCGAACGTGGAACCGCCAAGGTATAAGCTTGGTGCTCTAACCATTGAGCTATGGGCGCAATAATGCACTTCATCGTATACCAAACCTTTCAGAAGGTAAACAAAAGCACCGGATACCCAGCAGTATGTCTATGCCGTACCGCTATCTTGTCTGCGCAACTCCTCTGCTTGTTGCTTTCTTTTTTCTTTCTCACGGATAAGTTTTGCCCTCGCAATTGTATGATCTATCTTTTCTTGATCCTCATGTGACACAACCTCATGCGCGGCAACTTCTCTATAAAGATTATCCACCTCGCACTCCGCTTTGTGAACCGCGTCTTCAGTGCATGTTTTTTTCTTAAAAAATTCAAAACTCATACTATATATACTAGGCAATTATTATATGGCAATACTATTCTCTTCATCTAATTTTTTAGGCGTAATGCCGTGCGCGACGAGCAGTTTCTCAAAGTCGGCGCGCTCAAGCGACTCTACGCGCACCAACTCCTCGGCGATAGCGTCAAGAATACTGCGCTTCTCGGTAAGGAGCGCGCGCACCTTAGCCAAGAGCTCGGCCATGATGCGCGAGACCTCTTCGTCCACACGCGCCGAGAGCTCGTCGGAGTATTCGCGCGATACCTGCCCGCGTCCGAGGAACGACTTGCCCGCCGTCTCCTCAAGCGCCATAACGCCGATGCGCTCCGACATGCCGTACTTGGTGACCATATCGCGCGCAAGCGCCGTACCCACCGAGAGGTCGTTGGAAGGGCCGGTCGTTACATCGCCAAAAACCAACTCCTCGGCGACATAGCCGCCAAGCGACATGGCGATATCGTCCAAGAACTCCTTGCGCGATTGAAGTTTGCGCTCCTCCAAAGGAAGCTTGAGCGTATAGCCACCGGCGTGGCCGCGCGAAATGATGGAGACTTTATGCACCGGATCGGCGTGCGGCAAGAGCGAGGCGACAAGCGCATGGCCCGCCTCGTGGTAAGCGGTGATACGCTTCTCTTTTTTTGAAAGGAGATGGCTCTTGCGCTCGGGGCCGAGCATCACCTTCTCTACGGAGCGCAGAAGGTGGTCTTGGGCAACTTTCTTTTTGTCTTCACGCGCGGCAAGGATGGCACCCTCATTCATGAGTGAGTCCAAGTCGGCACCGGAGAAGCCCGGCGTGCGCTCGGCGACCACATGCAGATCGACATCTTCCTCAAACGGTTTCTCGCGGGAGTGGATCTTGAGGATCTCCTCGCGGCCGGCGATATCGGGCAGATCAAGAATGACACGCCTGTCGAAGCGGCCCGGCCGCAGGAGGGCAGGGTCGAGGACATCGGGACGGTTGGTCGCCGCGATGACGATGACCTTCTCCGTCGGCTCGAAGCCGTCCATCTCGACCAATATCTGATTGAGGGTCTGCTCGCGTTCATCGTTGCCGCCGCCCACTCCCGTACCGCGGATACGCCCCACCGCGTCGATTTCATCGACGAAGATGATCGCCGGCGCCGCCTTCTTGGCGAGTTTGAAAAGGTCGCGCACGCGCGATGCGCCCACACCAACAAACATCTCCACAAACTCAGAGCCGGAGATGGAGAAGAACGGCACATTCGCCTCGCCCGCTATCGCCCGCGCGAGCAGAGTCTTGCCCGTACCGGGCGCACCCATGAAGAGCACACCTTTGGGGATGCGCGCACCGATCTCCATGAACTTCTTCGGGTTCTTCAAAAAGTCTACGATCTCCATCACCTCTTCCTTGGCCTCTTTGGCGCCGGCGACATCGGCAAAGGTTACTCGCTGTCGCTCATCGTCGGGGTAGATGATGCGCGCCTTGGATTGGCCGAATGAAAAGGCCTGCATTCCCGCCCCCTTTGCCTGCCGCGAGATAAACCAGAAAAAGACAAGGATAAAGATGAACGGGATCACGAACGGCGCAAGATTGAGCGCCCAGTAGCCAAAGCCCGAAGGGTCGTCGATGGTGATCTCTACATTCGTAAGCGTCTCGGCGGAGACACCGTAGGCACCAAGCGTCTCGGAGATCGGCGCATCCGCCTCCTTGCGAGCGCGCTTCACCGCCTCGTCGGCGTAGGTCGCATCTACACGATCACCGCGCACAGTGATGGCGGTAACCTCCCCCGCCCCCACATCGCGGGCGAGCTGGGTGAGCGATATCTCCTCCACGGTCGTCGCGTGATCAACCATGAGTGAATAGCCGGTGATCAGCATCAAAAGCACGAAGAAGGTCGTAAAGAGATTGCTCCAGAACGACTGCTTCGGGACCGGCACCTGCGGGGACTTTTTTTTCTTTCGCGGCGGCTTGTGTTCCATATGCACCGAGTATACAGTATTTTTGCCACAAAAAAAGTGGGGGTGTGCCCTGTCATCGCATCATGATATAGTGAGTATACGTTCACATCTTATGGATTATTTCATACCACATGCGCGAGAATACGAATTGAAACTGCTGAGGGAGGACACGACTTTTAAGGAAATTACCACCTACTGCATCCCTCTTATCGCTACCGCATTGTCACGATTCATCATACCCCCGGAGATATATAAAAAAATAACCGCGGCACTCATCAGTGATGTACCAATAGCCGCCCAACGTTTCCTGCGTGAAGGCGGCGAACATAAGGACTATAGATTTTCAACATACTTCACATGGTACATACAAGAGCGGGTTAAAGAATACGATTCAGATGTTCAGCGCATCTCCCCACTTCAAGCAGGTACGAGGGCTTTAAGTATCGGCATACAGAGACTATATAAAAAAATAAAACGGTTTTAGTGGGGTAACTTGCCTTTTTTTGATACTCATGTAGACTGAGCGTAGAATACTTTTTGCCCATTCACAACCAGAAGGAGGTTTGTATGGCACGATACACTGAGAAAGATGCGCGGAGAGAGACGGGATCAAAAGGCAGTCGCGAGGTGAGTAGAGCGTGGCATGATGCACGCGATCATGCTCGTGCCGATAAGTCCCTTCGGGAAAAGGGTAAGTTTAGCCGTACTGATGATTCAGGAAAATCAGCTACATCCTTTTGGAGTAAGCTGTTTGGGAATAACTAATACTTAGAGAGGTCATATGACCTCTCTTTTCTTTGGGGGGACAAACCCTTGCGGAGATGCCATAACAATATCATGGCCACCTCCTTTTTTTACCGAACGGTTTCCTGCTTCGGGACCGGCACCTGCGGGGACTTTTTTTTCTTTCGCGGCGGCTTGTGTTCCATATGCACCGAGTATACAGTATTTTTGCCACAAAAAAAGTGGGGGTGCGCCCCACTAAACTACTCACACGCCTTTACGCGCACCTCGCCACCAACCCCGCCCTTGCGTGGTTTTTGATGAGTATTTTCTCGATTGTTTCACTCTCCGCTCTGTTAAAGAAATCTCGATCGTATTTGGAGATTCCCACCACCAACCTCACAAGATTCCCAAATCCTTCACTTCTAGATTGCTTCAATACTTTCACAACCTTCTCATCATATAAGCCCACAGATTGCATAAGAGCGCACAGCACCTTTCCTGCACTGGTGAGCGCGCTCTTGTCGACGCACGAACACCAGATTACTGCGTCTAGCGTGATGCGCATCTCCGGCATGTCCTGCATCAGATCATCTGAAAAACCAAGATGCTCATATGCTTTGTTCCTTGCGCATGACACACACCTGTGAACGGTGGGCTCATCCTCTTCTCTCTCAAGAATCTCTTCTTCTTTCTGTGGCTGCAATCCTTCTTTATGCGTCTCCAATAATTCCTCGTCCGAGAAAAATAAATTTAGCGCGTCTTTTCGCAACTCTGCGAGAGTTGCGCGTTCTGCACCAGTTCTCTCTTTCATACTATTCTCCTGTTGAGGTTTGTATCTGTGATAACCGTATACTACTATCTTGAGGTATGCAACAAAAAACCCACCGCGCGGATGGGTTTAAGGAACTACTGCACACCACCTATGGCGGGTGCTCGCGCGAGCCATTTAGTATATTCAGTATCGGTGTTCCCGACACTGTCACCGCCGGCTACGGCACGATAGTGCGACACTATTTCCTCATACCCTTCCGGATAGAGGCTTTTTGAAGAACATTCCGCGAGTGCAAGGAGCGACATGTACGCCACTTCTTGCTCGTTTGTGTGCTGGGGAATATGATCATCCAGCGCAAACGACACATCCTTCTCTGTTATGGATTTACATCCATCCGACGCGGCATTGCGCCACGCCTTCAAGACAATCTCCACTATTTCACTTCCGCTCATGCCACGACATCTCGCAACAAACGGGCTCCAAGAGGTTATGGCGGATGGTAGTGCGTACTGCGCTACACCCGCCTTACATATCGCCTCTATCTCCGCTGTCTGCGTCGGTCGCAGGCAGGGCACCCGTACGTCGCACCTTCCCGGTCGTTTTATGGCCGGGTCGATATGGTCAGGGCGATTGGTCGCCATCATCCAGAGGATTTTTCCTCTTTTTGATGTGTCGGCCATCGCCTCCATGAGCATCTTGGCAAGTCCTTTTGATGTTCCCGAATCGCCGTCGTATCCGTTGCGACTCGGTTGGCTTTGATCAAACTCATCGACAAACACCACAACCGGTGTCAGGTCTGAAAGAGCGTTGAGAAATCGCTCCATGCGTTTCTCGCTCTCCCCTACTAGTGAGTCTTTGATCGTTCGCGGAGAGACGCAATTCATCCCGGCTTCTTTTGCAAAAGCCCGAGCAATCAATGTCTTCCCCGTTCCAGGTGGCCCCATGAGCAGGATCCCCTGCGGAGCCGCGGTTGCCTCTCCATGCGTCATTGCATAAGCGATGCGCCGCAACTCCTGTATTTGCCTCTCCATACCACCGATCGCCTCAAAGCCCATAGTTTCTTCAAGAAGCGTGAGGATATCTCCGTATTCTTGAGTGAGTATTTCACGCTTCCTCGCGAAGATATCCTTCTCCGACATTTCCTCTTGCATCGCAAGTGTGCGCGCCTCTGTGTGCGAAAGCCCCACAGAGAGCCGTGCGAATTGCGCGGCGGTAGCACTGTTTCGTCCCTGATCAGTGGCAGTACCAGCCTTACCGCAATGAAATTTCTTAATCGCATCCCTCAGTTCCACCTCTTTCTCCTTCACGTTAGAGGAAAATACCGCTGTGAGCTCCTCTAGGGAAGGTTTTCCCATTCTGACCCACCCGATACCGAGCGCCCTGTCCCTTAGGGGCGAGATGGGCTCTCGGGAAATCAACACTATCTTGTGCCCGTTGGCACGCACCACCTCATCGCGCGCCCACATCTTGAGGGCGACGACGGCCTTCATTTTCGCGTCGGAGGAAGAGTTGAGGAAATCGTCTGTATAAGGGATGACAACCAACGTCCGTGCCACCTTCGCGTGCAAAAAGGTGTCCATCGCATGAAAGGCATCCTCCTGACCTTTCGGGAGAGAGCCGCCACCTTTACCCGAAATGAGTTTGGCGAGCTTTTCGTGCTCCGTTTTTGCCTCCATCAAGACGATGCCGAGAGCACTTTTAATACTATCGGGATCCCCTCGTTGGATCCTCAGTCCGTGAAAGACATCAAAACTCAAGACATTGGGAAATTTCCCCTCCGAACATACGGTGAGAAGATCACCGACATCCTGAAAACAGAGACCGCCATCTCTTGGTATCGTGTCAAACACATTACCAAAGAGAGCGATAACATGATGCGCGTCCTCGCGCATCATCGTTGCGATCCGGTTAATCCCCTCTGCAATGCTCATGGCGCACCTCCGTCGTCGTAGCCTCTTGTTGATTCGGTTGGACAATCTCTGCCGCGACCTCGACACCGAGCGCGGCAAGCGCCTCTTTGATGCGCGCCGACGCAGTGTGGCATGCCTCTCCTTCATATCCCTCAAATTTCATTGCCTGCGTCTCTTTTCCTCTGACAACCGTCACTTTCTTCATACAACCTCCTCTTTGAGATCAATTTTGATACATTTCTTTTCCCGCACTGCCCGTTGGTAGTGCGGGCGCGGAAGGTGGCACTGTACGCTTTCCTGCGTCGCTTCAATACCCAGCTCTGCCAGCTTTTTGAGCAACGCTCTTTCTTGTGCCGCACAACACACCCCTTCCAAGTCGCCACCCCAGGTAAGGGAGAAGCCTCCCTCGCTTTTTTGTATCTCTGCGGTGATCATCCTTCCACTCCTTGGATGACCATCACCCCGTCCGCCTCCTGACAAGAAACCTCCATGCCCACCATCTCCAATGCCTTGATGAGCGCCAGTGTTTCATAGGTAGAGACGATCTCTTCCTTTATTTTTTTGGCCGCCTCTGCGCAGCCGTATTCGTCGGCGACAAACTCAAGTGCGCCGTTGCGAATAATCGCACCGACGCCTCGTGAACATTCATCCGTGAAGATAGCCCCCAACACAGGGCAACCATCCACGACATCCTGTGGGTTCCGATTCCAGTCATGAATATAATTCATGACAGACCCCCTTTTCTTTTTGTTCGCGACGGCGGTGAGGGCATAGCCGAAGATAGTCGTATCGACCACCTTCAGTTTTGTCGATTGAAATGATGTATGGCTCATGGCCACCTCCTTTTGTTAGTTGCTGTCAAATATCACGTTCTGTAAGAGAGAGTACACGCAATAATCATGTTGTCAATCTTGACTTTGCGATATAATATACCCTAGTATGAACTAGGCTTGAAAATTGAAAATCAAAGGAGGTTATAGAATGAACGAATTATCCGAAGAGGAGCGCACCACCCTCATCGAGAAGGTGCGCGGAGAGAGTAAATATAAATACCTCTTTCTTTCAGATGACGAGGCACTCAACGTCGCCCTATCAAAAAAGAAGAAAACGAGGGCGGCGGATACACCCACTGATACGAAGGAGGACTGTGAAGACGTGCCGGAGATAGGATTCACACAGGTGATCCTGCCGAAAAGAATGCCGACAAAAAAGGCATTGTCACTGATACAAAAATACGGAGGATACCTTCTGTTATTCAAAGGAGCCTACGATTACTGGGTTGCCCACCCCAAGGGGATAGTAATCCGAAGAGGAGAGAGATTTCTCATCAACGGA
>CAYGCZ010000003.1:0-18821 GCA_964348495.1 uncultured Candidatus Saccharibacteria bacterium | reverse complement strand
ACTGGGCTGCCCACCCCAAGGGGATAGTAATCCGAAGAGGAGAGAGATTTCTCATCAACGGAACTGAGCTCATCTATGACGGAGCCTACGATTACTGGGCTGCCCACCCCAAGGGGATAGCGATCCAAATAGGAGATGAGATTAGACTCTATTCATACCCCTGACAATACCACCCCCCGACTACAAGAAGTAGTCGGGGGTTCTTTTTTGTGTAGTACGTATGTTTTGCAACGTAGTGAAGCCGGACATCCTCCAATCAAAAAGAGGGTGCGCGACGAATCGGACCACACATGTACGGACTATGTAAGATGACATTTCTACTCGGGTGTAACACTCTCTTTTCTTTGGAGGACAAACCCTTGCGGAGATGCTATAACAACATCATGGCGCTCGTCCGCAATAAAAAGGTCGGTCTTGACTACGAGATCCTCGATACCTTCGAGGCCGGCTTGGTATTGCACGGTTTTGAGGTAAAGGCTATAAAGATGGGCCGCGGCTCCTTGGAGGGCGCCTATGTGATCATTCGCGGCGGCGAGGCCTTCCTCGTGCGCGCCACAATCCCCCCTTATCAGCCGGGCAACACTCCCAAGAGTTACGACCCCGAACGGGCGCGACGCCTCCTCCTCAACAAAAAAGAGCTCCACACCCTTCTCGGCGCCGAACAAGGGAGAGGATTGACAATCGTACCTATTTCATTGTATAGTAAAGGAACGAAGATCAAGGCGGAGATCGCCATCGTCCGCGGCAAAAAGAAGTACGACAAGCGCGAGACGATCAAGAAGCGTGATGTCGAGCGCGAGATACGCCGCACCTTAAAAAACCGTTAGCGAATATCGACAAGATCGGCTGTCGTTCCTTCCCCTTATCCGATCAATTCCCAAAGATTTGATCGGATAAGGGGGATGACCGGCTTCGACAAGGAGATCGTTTGTTGTCTGTCGCATGCAGAGGTCCGCCACCTCTTAAAACCGTCGGAAATGATACGTGCAAACTCACGTTCAGTTGCTTCGCCTTACGCGGGCAACCTTGCTCTCGCCTTTGCTTAATCGCACCCGGCGAGTGCCCGGCCTTTGACCTCTGATACGAGGACCCGGGTATCATATAATCAGAATACGGCGAAAGGACTGTTCACCCTTCCGCCCGACAATTCAGAACTCGGCACGGCGTGATTTTGGATGCTTCATACGCGCCGCGCCTAAACACCAAAGCATCCTACGCATGAAGACGCAGTCATCATTCCTCTTTGGACGGGGGTTCAATTCCCCCCATCTCCACAGAAAATAAAAACACCCGTTATGGGTGTTTTTATTTTCTGTGGAGATGGAGCGAGTGCCCTGCGGCACTCGCGTGGGGAATTGAAGGCCGCAGGCATGTTGTGCTCGGCTCTCTCCTGCCGAGCAAAACAGCCGAGGCGGGTGAGGCGCGAGGGCCCGGAGCGCCGCAAGACCTTTTGAGGTGGTTTGGAGCTTTGCGAACAAACTACCCAAAAGGTGTACAGCTCCTGTAAGGAGAGCGAGTACTTATGATTGTAGAGCCCGCAGGGCGAATACAATCATTAGTAACTCGTGACCGATTCCCGCCATCTCATCTACATTGAGCCGAAGGCGAAAGAAAAGTCCACGAGAGTGGCCATTCCCCTACTATTTTGCACGAGCCTGCGAGTTCATCAGCAACCCATGACCGATTCCCCCCATCTCCACCGACGCAGAACTATATAGAATGATAAAAAACAGCTCTCGGACGCTTATGCGAACGAGAGCCGTTTGTGTTTGACGCTGTCATCAGTGTCATCAGAAGATATGAAGGGCTTTGACGAGATATGCCCCTGCCATATCCCAATCAATCGGATCGAGAGCATTTCCGCTCGGTCGAAGTTTCCCTTGAGCGTCGATCGAGAGATCGGGAAACTCTTTGACCAAGGGTTCAACCAGACCAATGCTATCGGGGCCGAGGCCGCCGGCGGCAACAAGTCCGAGGTTTGGGAATCGATTTCTGATCGCTTGTGCGAACGGAATGAGGCTAATCGCATCCATCCCAAGCCCTCGTCCCATGCTCTTGTCGAGAAGCACGCGATGGATCACCCCTTCGTAATCACCGAGACGTTCGATGACCCTCTGTGGATCAGAGTCGACTTCCTCCAGTGCATTTTTTCCGATCTGAAGAATGACTTCGACCTGTTTTCGTGAAGCGCACACTCCATGTGCAATCTCGCACGGATCCGGCCATATCATGTCGAGCTGAAGGGCATGGATGCCGATACCACCATAAGAAATGGCTGTTGCCAAACTTTTCCAAAGATCCGGGTTATCGTCGTAGTCCGCATAGTGCAGACAGTTGTAGACCTCGTCCGAGGAAAAGATATTCGCGATTTGTTCTTTCGGTGGAAACGTGTTTTGCCACTTACTCGGAATATCGTGAAGTGTCTTGTAACTCATCATCACACCGACATGCAACATCCTCCTTGATTCTTGTCGCCGATGAGCGACAAACACGTTAAGCATTTCCTGGACTTGTCCAAAATCTGTGAAATCGGTAATGCCAATATATGGATTCATCTGCCGCCTCTGTTGTAAAGGATTTTCGTTTCTAAAAAGCACTTTACAACAATCGGTAAAAATAATCTACCCTCGATAGATGATAGACAAGTTCTATCATGCTTGTTTCAGTTCATCGAGAAATGTCTGCTCCGAGACAAAACGCTTGGTTGGTTTTTTTCGGGTATACGCTACCCCATAGACACATCCCCCACCTTCGCCGCCATGATGAAGTCGTTTTCCGACAGACCGCCGATCGCGTGCGTGGAAAGTGTTATCTCAACCTTCTTGTATGAAAAGAGTCGGATATCAGGATGATGTCCCTCCGCCTCGGCAAGCGCGGCGACGCGGTTTACAAAGGCGATCGCCTCGGCGAAGTTTTTGAAGGAAAAAGTCTTCGTGATCTTGTGCTCATCGTCGCGCAACTCCCACCCGGGAACTTCGGCAAGGTACCGCTCGGCCTCCTCGCGCGTGAATGGTAGCGTGCCGCCCTCGCACGGTACGCATTTTTTGTCTATGAGATCGGTCATATAGGTAAGGATACCACACCCCCTTGCCCGCGCTACCAAAAGATGCTATAGTACGCCTGTTATCAGCGCATGCTCCCCGACATAGGGAAGTGTGGTAATTATCACGGCTTTGAGAGGCAGTAAAACATTCTACGTCCGCACGCGGATCAACAATCAGATACGCGCCCGCGAGCTTCGCGTCATCGACGACAGCGAGGGTAATCTGGGGGTTATTCCTTTCGCCGAAGCTCTGAAAAAGGCCAAGGAAAAGGGTCTCGACCTCGTCGAGATATCCCCCAACGCCGATCCGCCGGTCGCTAAGATCACCGATTTCGGCAAGTATCAGTACGAAGAGAACAAGAAAAAGAAAAATCTGTCGGGCAAGGTAACGGAGACCAAGTCTATCCAGGTCAAGATCGCCACGGGCGACCACGACCTGGGGCTCAAAGCCAAACAGGCGTCGAAATTCCTCAAAGAGGGACACCGCGTGAAGATCGACCTCTTCCTCGCGGGGCGCGCCAAGTACATGGATAAGGACTTCCTCCAGGAACGCCTCGATCGCATCCTTCATTTGATCAGCGAAACCTACAAGATCGCCGACGGACCGAAGAAGAGCCCCAAGGGCCTCACGCTCGTCATCGAAAAAAGCTCAAATAAACAAAACCATGACGCTTAAAACAAACAAATCATACGCGAAGCGCCTCAAGGTCACGAAGACGGGCAAGATCCTCGCCCGCAAGCCGGGACACAACCACTTCAACGCCAAGGCCGACCGCATAAGCCAGCTCCACAAGAAGGGCACACAGGCATTTATCCTGAAGCCGAAGGCGAAGAGCCGCTTCTTGGGGAAATAAGCCCGGCTGACGTGTTTGGCGATCTGCGCGATTGCGCACCTCACCCCTATTCACTAATTACTAATCACTTACTCACATGACACGCGTTAAACGAGGCACCATCGGTGCAAAACACCGCCGCAACGTCCTTTCAAAGGTCAAGGGTTACCGCTTCGGCCGCTCTACGAAAGAACGCGAGGCAAAGGTTGCGATCCTGAAGGCAGGCACGCACGCTTTCGCCCACCGCCGCGACAAAAAGAACGACTTCCGCCGCCTCTGGCAGATCAAGATCAACGCCGGCGTACGCATGCTCGGCCTCTCATATTCAAAACTCATGGGCATGCTCGGCAAAAAAGAGATCGGCGTGAATCGCAAGATGCTTGCCGACCTCGCGGAGCATCACCCCGAGTCCTTCAAGCGAGTTGTTGAATTCGCCCAGAAGTAGCCGCCCACTGATCGCTGCGACACAACAAAACCGCCTTCGGGCGGTTTTGTTGTTGAGCCCTTTATCACCTTACCACATAAGCTCCACCCGCTCCCCTGCTCGCGGCACGACGGCGGGCACATCGAGATACTCGCGCAGGCGTTGCGCCAAGGTGAGTGCCGCGCGCGGCTCGCCCATGGCAAGATACACCTGCCGCAGACGCCCTGCCGAGGGCTCTACGAAGGATGTGAGTCCGTCGGCATCCGGGTGCGAAGAATAGCTGGTGAGGACTTCGAGGCGCGCCCGTACGTTCACCTTCTCCCCGTCGATCATCACCTCCGAAGCCCGCTCTTCCAGCTGTCTGCCGAGACTTCCGGGTGCTTGGTAGCCGGCGATAAGAAGGGTGTTCTCCGCATGCGGCACGTACTGCTTCTCATGGATCAAAATCCTGCCGCCGTTACTCATACCCGAGCCGGCTATCACGATCTTGGGGCCGGGCGTGCTTGCGATCGCCTGGGACTCCTCACGAGTCATGGTGAAGTGCACGCCGCGGAAGGCGAGCATAGGGTTGCCCCCCTTGATCCGTTCTTGCGCCGCCGCATTCAAGAATCCCTCGTGGCGCTTATAGACGTCGGTGATTTTGATGGCGAGCGGCGAGTCGATGAAAACGGGGATCACGGGCAGGACTCCCCCCTCCACCATCGTCTCTATCTCGTACAATAACTCCTGTGTGCGTTCAAATGAAAAGGCGGGGATCACCAAAACGCCTTTGGTGGCGACAATACGCTCGATAATGGCGCGCAGGCGCTCTTTGCGCGCGGTGAGATCTTCGTGGAGTCGGTCGCCATAGACACTCTCCATGACCAGATAATCGGCGTCGGCGAGCGTTTCGGTGTCGGGCAAGAGCGGCGTCGGCGAGTTGCCCAGATCGCCGGTAAAGACGATATTCTTTCCCTCATAGGTGCAGACGATCATGGCCGAGCCGAGTACGTGGCCGCTGGTACGGAACTCCGCCCGCACCTCGCCGAGGAGTACGGGAGTATGGTAGGGAACCGTCTCCCAGAGTGCCATCGCGGTGCGCACGTCGTCTTCGCCATAGAGAGGTTCCGCATGGGCGGTTTGCGCTTCGCGCGCCAAGACGCGCATACTGTCTTCCAAGATGAGCCGAGCGACCTCTTTGGTGGGCGCCGTCGAATAGATACGCCCTGCAAACCCCGCTTTCACGAGAATGGGGATGCGCCCGACATGGTCGAGGTGCGCATGAGTAACGAGGAGGGCGTCTATGGATGCGGGGTCATACGCGAAGGGGTCGCGATTTCTCGTGTCGGCGACCTCGCTCCCCTGAAAGAGACCGCAGTCGATGAGGAGGCGCTTGCTCCCCGCCTCAAGGAGAAAATTTGATCCGGTGACGGTACCCGCGCCGCCGTGAAAGGTAATAGATGCCGAAGCCATAAAGTTAGAGAACGATTATCCGCGAGATAGGGAGTATGTCCAGAGCACGATTCATATCCATGCATCAAGTATACCCGCTTACCGCCCGCCATGCGAACGGGGAAAAATACAAATGCATAAAAAATCCCGCACGAAGTGCGGGATTTTAACGGTAGCTGAGATTTCCCTGCCTAAAAGGCCAGGTGGGTGTCCGCAAGGAGATGATCCCGAACGGATCGGCGATCAGTCCCGATATGGGACTCCCTGAAAAAGGTTATTCCGGAAATTTCAGCGACCTGTTTTCAGTATAGCACCATCACTGATGCGACCAAGTGTATAACTTATTCCAAAATACCGTCCAAGTTCACGTCGTAGAGCATTTGCTCCTGAACAAGGCGGTAGTTCACAATCTCATGGGGGGCAAACCACAAATCCATCTCGCGCTTCGCCTCTCCTACCTCGTCGGAGCAGTGGATGAGGTTGCGCACCGCACGGCCGTCCACCGAGCAGATGGCGTATGAGTCCATCGTAAGATCGCCGCGGATCGTACCAACATCCGAAGTGGCCGGCTCGGTAGAGCCGACGAGCTTTTTGATGACGGCAACCGACTGATTGCCCTCCCAGATCATCATCACCACCGGTCCCGACGACATAAACTCAACGTTGGCGCGGATGATATCTTTACCGTACTCAAGCGCCTCTTTCTCAACCGGCTTGCCGGCTTTGGTAAGGTCTTCCACGATGCCACCCCCCTTCTTTAGGAACCAGGCTTCGTCTTTGTTGTAGTGCTTCCAGAGGCGCTCCTCGTCGGCGACGACGAATTTCATCGCCACAAGTTTAAGGCCCGTGCGCTCGAAGCGACGGATTACTTCGCCGATGAGCGAGCGCTGAATACCATCGGGCTTGATCATCACAAATGTTCTTTCTTTTTTCATATAGGGATACCTCTTTGGTTATACATACATCTCTTCCAGAGAATACTCAAAATGTATATATTATGCAATAGTAATAATCTCCGCACTCTCACTCGTAAGTAATATGGTGTGTTCAAAATGCGCCGAGAGGGAGCCGTCGGCCGTTTTTATGGTGTAACCGTCGTCGGTGCCCTCCACTTCGCGCCCACCGACGTTGAAGATCGGCTCAAGGGCGAGCACCATCCCCTCTTTGAGCTTCTGGCCCTTGCCCGGGGTGCCGTAATTGGGTATGAAAGGGTCTTCGTGCACCTTGTTGCCCACCGCATGGCCACCCAACTCCTCCACGACGGCAAAGCCCTCGTCGATGGCCACCGATTCTATCGCATGGCCAATATCGCCGATGCGGTTGTCGGGGCGCGCCGCCGCAATGCCGGCCATAAGCGCCCGCTCCGTCGCGGCAAGAAGGCGTACCGTCTCATCGGGAATAGCCCCGACCGGCACGGTCTTTGCCATATCCACGATGATCCCATCATGCGTAAGGCCGATGTCCAAGCTCACGATATCGCCCTCCTTGAGCGCATGGTCTTTCGGGATGCCGTGCACCACGGCGTCATTGACCGAGACGCACAAGGTCGCCGGATAGGGCTTGGCGGCGTCCCATGGCTGGTACCCCAAAAAGGCGGGGGTATCACCACCCTCGCGTATGAGCCGCTCCGCAAGCGCGTCGAGCTCGCGCTCGGTAACGCCCGGCTTAATTGTCGCAATGACACGATCCAGAACGGTGGCGAGACGCCTGCCCGCTTCCCGAAGTACCGCTATGCGCGCTGTATCTTTAATGATTGCCATAGTAACTATATATGATCAGCCCCTTCACGCAGTGATGCCGGCGATCATCTTGCGCGTTACCTCCTCCGGCGCCTGCTCGCCATCGACTTCGACGAAGCGATACACAGGATGTGAGCGAAAATACTCCACGGCTGGCGCGACGTCGTTGTCATACCAGTCGAGGCGTTTTTGGACGCCTATTGCATCATCGTCGCCCCTCCCCCGCCCCAGAAGATGCTCAGTCGCCCATGCGCGCGAGACGTTCAAAAAGACGATGGCGACGGCGGAGCGTTTGAAGAAGCGGAGTGCCGTATCGAGCATCTGCGCCTCCGAGAGTGAGCGCGGCGTGCCGTCAAAAATGAGGTGCTCGTCGGCGGTGTCGCTCACATGGGCGATAAGATCGGTCGCCCACATGTGAACGGCCAAAAAATCGGGCTGGCGGCTGCCGTGTTCGTAGATCTCCCGCGCGAGGACGTGGGCGTATCCCGTTCCGGCAACAAATTCCCGAAAACGATCGCCCGTACCCACGGTGAAAATCTGTGTCGCATCGCCCGAATTCGTGAGATGCTCTTTGAGCGCCGCGATCTGGGTGCCCTTACCGCATCCGGAGCGGCCGATAAAGATGAAGGTTTTTTCCATAGCCATAGTATAGCAAGTATGTCGGATGAGTGGTGAGGGAAAGTAGACCTTTTGCACAATACTTTTCGTAGCGAAATGTTCACATAACGAGCGAGGCGAAGTCAAAAAAAGTCAGTGATATACGGCGTATCTCGGGAACTTTTTTTGACCAGCCGCAGCCGTTATGTGGACATTGCAGCAGAAAGGGTATTGTGTAAAAGGTCTAGCATACAACGCCATTCGCTGTGCGAATGGCGTTGTATCATACTTCACACTACCCGCTTCATATTTCACACGTTAGTATTCGCGCATCGAGAGTTGCGCGTCTATCTTTTTGACCAAATCGATCACCACCGAGACGACGATGAGAAGGGCGGTACCGCCGATGGTCAGCGAGGTGATGTGCGTTACGCCCTGGACGATGATCGGCAAAATAGCAATGATGCCGAGGAAGAGGGCACCGGGGAGGGTGATCCTGCTCAAGATGAAGGTGATATGCTCCGCCGTCGTCTTGCCGGGGCGCACGCCGGGAATGAAGGCGCCACTCTTTTGAAGATTGGAGGCAAGGTTCTCGGGGTCGAAGGTTACCGCCGTGTAGAAGTAGGTGAAGAAGACAACCAAGAGGAAGTAGACGACGCCGTAGACGGTCTGATGATTGAAGAGGAAGAGAAGCCCTTCCGAGAAGGCCTGCGCGATTGCACCGTCGAATTGGCGGAGGAACTGACCGAGCATCTGCGGCAATATGAGGATGGAGAGCGCAAAGATGATGGGAATCACACCCGCCTGATTGATGCGCAAGGGCAGGTAGGTTGAGACACTGCCGCGGCCCGCACCGCCTCCCGCCTGCTTGGTGTGGGTGATAGGAATAGGACGCTCCGCCTCGGTGGCGGCGACGACGCCCATGACGCTCAAGAGCGCGAGAGCGAAGATGCCGATGTAGACGGGTATCTGGGAGATATCAAAGGTAAAGATGAGTTGCTGGATGGTCGAGGGCAAAGCGGCGACGATACCGGCAAAGATGATGATGGAGATACCATTACCAATACCAAACTCGGAGATCAACTCGCCGAGCCACATAAGAAGCATTGAGCCGGCCGTTACTATCGCGATGTTTACGATGAGTGCTGAGGCGGTGAGCGTACCGATGACCCCCTGCCCCACCAAGACGGCGATGAGGGCAAACCCTTGCAGGATAGCAAGCGGCACCGTAAGGACGCGCGAGTACATCACGAACTTTTTGCGACCCGCTTCGCCTTCCTCATGGTAGAGCGCCTTTAAGCGCGGGAAGATGAGCGTCATCAACTGCATGATGATGGACGAGGTGATGTACGGCCCGACGCCGAGCATGATGATGGAAAGCGTGCTCAACCCGCCGCCGGAAAAGAGGTTCAAGAGGCCGAGGAACTGGTTGTTGTCCAAAAAGCCCTGGAGGCGAGTCGCATCGACGCCCGGTATGGGGATCGCGGCGAGGACGCGAAAGATGACCAACGCCCCAAGAACGAAGAGTACCTTGTTGCGCAGTGATCTGTCCGTAACGAGCAGTGTGAGTTTGGCGAATGACAGCATGGAAGTAGTGATCGCTATAGAGAGTGCGTCGACGGATTGATGGCGACGTATGATTATTTGACGGAACCGCCGGCTTTTTCTATCTTTTCGCGGGCGGATGCCGAAACAGTGCACCCCTCAATGACGAGGGCTTTATCGAGAGAGCCGTTGCCGAGGACCTTCACGACGCGCGAAGCACCCTTGGGGAGGCGGATAAGCTTCTTCTCGACGAGCACCTTAGGGGTAATGACCGCTCCTTTGGCAAAGGCCTCGTTCAAGGCGCCGACGTTCACCACCACTGCATCCTGCTGGATGGAGGTGAAGATGTTCTTTCCGCGTCCGCGCATCTTCGGGATCTTCTTGATGATATCGCGAAGCTCCGGGCGCGGGGCGCGTCCGCCGTGCACCTTCTGACCCTTGATACCCTTGCCCGAGTAGGTACCGCGCTTGCCACCGCGGCCAACGCGCTTTACCGTCTTGCGAGGATGTTGTCTTTGAATATCGTGAATTTGCATAAAAGTGTCGTACGCGACGCGGATGCGCCGGTATTATGAGAGACGCAGAAGAGCGCCGATCGCCGCGCGGGCGTTGTTGAGCTGGTTCTTACTGCCGCTCAATATCTTTGCAGTAACGTCGGTGATGCCCGCGAGGGTGAGGACCGTACGCACGGAACTTCCCGCGACGAGTCCGCGACCCGCGACAGGAATGATCTGCACGACGGCGCTGTTGTACTTTGATTCGACCTGGTGCGGTATCGAGTGCGACGGCGTGAGTTTGACCTTGATCATCGCCTTCTTGGCGGCGCGAATGGCCTTGTCGATCGCAAGCGCAGTGTCGGCTCCTTTACCCACACCAACGCCCACAGCACCCTTCTTGTCGCCCAAGACGATTGTTACACTGAAATTGAAGCGGCGACCGCCGGCGACCACACGCGCAACACGGCGGATCTGAATGATCTTCTGTGCAAACTCGGGAGCCGGACGCTCGCCGTCGCGGCCCGGGCCTTTGCGGCGGGGGCCGCCGCGCCCGCGACTACCCCCACGATCACCACTGCCGGCGGCGCGCGGTGCTCCGGATCGGCTTGCGCCGGAACCCGGGCGAGCAAAACGAGGACGTTGTCCCGCGCCGTTAGATGTGGTTGGTTTTGTTGCTGTTTCCGTCATAGTGCTGATGTATTAAAAGGTCAGACCTCCTTCGCGAGCGGCATCGGCAAGCGCCTTTACCGATCCGGCATAGGGGTAGCCGCCCTTGTCGAATACGATGGCGGTAATACCCTGCTTGCGCGCATCCCCGGCGATCTTTGTGCCGATAGCCACGGCGGCCTTCATCAAGGCGTTGCCGGAGAGACCGGTTGTGGCGTCGGATGCCGCGACGAGCGTGTGCCCGCGCGTATCGTCAATTACCTGCGCATAGAGGTGTTTGTTGGATTTGAACACTGCCAAACGAGGGCGCTCGGCCGTACCGGAGACCTTCGCCCGAACGCGGGCGTGGCGGCGTGATCGCAATGCTTTTTTAGTGATAGTGGTTGCCATAAGGATAATAAACTATGCGACGTTATGCGCTCTTCTTGCCCTGTTTGCGGCGGATTACCTCCGTCGAGTAACGGATGCCCTTACCCTTGTACGGTTCGGGCTTCTTGAGCAGGCGGATCTGTGCGGCAAACTGTCCAACCGCCTCTTTGTCAATACCGGAGATGGTGAGTGAGTTCTTTTCCACCACCACTTTGAGGTTGGCGGGAATGACAACAGGGACTTTATGCGAAAAACCAAGACTCAAGATAAGATTCGTTCCCGAGGGTTCAACCTTGTAGCCGACACCTTCGATGATGAGCTTCTTTTCGTAGGGCTGGTGTACGCCCTTTATCATGTTGCGGATGTGGGAGCCGTAGGTACCCCAGAGCGCGAGTGAGAAGGGCGTCTCTACAGCCGGCGCAAGCGTGATGACCTTGTCGGCGGATATGGTGATTTGCACCTCACTGCGAACAGGGCGAGAAACCTCTCCGAGGGGACCTTTAACGAAGAGCACGCCGTCGGCAATGCGAACATCGGTCTTCTCCGGTATTGTGATGGGTTGTTTTCCTATTCGGCTCATAGTGTTGAAATAATACTGCGGCGAGGTTACCACACCTTGAACAAAACCTCTCCTCCGACATGTGCCTCGCGAGCCTGTACGTCCGTCATAACACCCTTGGGCGTCGAGAGGACGAGCATACCCGTGCCCTGACGCACCGGATGAATATCACCCATGCCGGCGTAGACGCGCTTACTCAACTTGGAGACGCGATCGACATTGGTGATGCGAGGCTTCTTTCCGTTGTATGCAAGAACGATCTCGATCACAGGGAAAGAATCGCGGGTTTTTTTGGTCGCACTCGCAACATACCCCTCGCGAGCCAAGAGCATCGCGACTGAAAAGAGAAGATTGGAATGGGGCACGATCACCGTCTCGTTGCCGGCGTTTCCCGCATTCTTGATCCTGATAAGCATGTCTCCTAAAGTATCCATAACGATAAATATATAAAGCGATTACCACGATGATTTCCGGATTCCCGGGATCATCCCTTCGTTGGCCAATTCACGAAAGCAGATGCGACAAAGGTCGAAATCTCTCATGTAGCCATGCTTCCTGCCGCAACGAAAACAGCGGCGTACGACGCGTGATTTGAATTTCGGGGCTTTGAGCGCCCGTGCGATAACTGATGTCTTTGCCATAGTAACGTAGTAATTTCGTCGTCGGTCATGTGCCGCTCCGAAGATCGGCTGAAAAAATGAAAACCTCCGTATGGAGCCCGTTGGGCACCATGCTAGCAAGAATAAACCCTCGTGTCAATCAATCTTTCTCGGTGCAGGCATTTCTCTGTTAGGCTTTTTTGAAGGGAACACCCAACTCTGTAAAGAGCGCCTTCGCCTCGTCCTTGTTCTTCGCCGTCGTAACAATCGTTACCGCCATACCGAAGACATCTTTGAACTCCTCATCCGCCGTTTCGGGGAAGATGTTGTGTTCGCGGATACCCAAGGTCATATTACCGACGGCATCGATACTCTTCGGTGAGAAACCGCGGAAGTCGCGGATGCGCGGTACGGCGATGTTGAAGAAACGATCAAGGAAGTCGTACATGCGCTTGCCGCGAAGCGTCGTCATGAGGCCGATCGGTTCGCCCTCACGAAGCTTGAACGAGGCGATGGACTGCTTCGCTGTGCGAATCGCCGGCTTCTGGCCGGTGATCGTACCAAGGCGACCCGCGATAAATTCATTGCGCGTTCGATCGTTTTTCATCGCCTTGCCCGTGCCCGCGCTCACGATCACTTTGGTGATCTTGGGAACGGCCATGAGGTTCGTGCGGCCGAGGGTGCCCTTGAGGACTTCTCGCGCCGCCTGCTGTTTTTCTTTGATAGACTTCATATTCATCGATGATTAGGGATACGACTTATGCAAGAATCGCCCCACTCTTTTTGGCGAAGCGGACCTTTTTGCCGCCCTCCATGCGTCGGCCGACCCGTGAAGGTTTGCCGGTCTTTGCATCCACGACCATGACGTTGGAGGCGTCCATCGGTACCGCAACCTCAACGATCTGACCCTTCTTTGTGCCGCTCTTGCGAGAGCTCTCATGGCGTTTGCGGATATTAAGACCCTCCACAATGAGACGATTCTCTTTGGGAATAACCTTCAAGACCGCGCCTTTCTTGCCCTTATCCTTGCCTGCGGTTATGATCACATTGTCTCCTTTTTTTATCTTCATAGTATGGTGAGTCACCGACAGGTTAGACAACCTCGGGGGCAAGTGAAATGATCTTCTGATAACCCCGCTCTGCGATCTCGCGCGGGAAAGGACCGAAGACGCGACCGGCCTTGGGCTCCTGCTTACCTTTTTCAAGGACGACAACCGCGTTCTCATCAAAGCGGATGTATGATCCGTCCTTGCGGCGGAAGGGTTTGGTCTGGCGCACAACAACCGCGTGGAGCACATCCTTGCGTTTGACCTGCTTGCGCGGCTCGGCAACCTGCACTGCGATGACGACAATATCGCCGATACGCGCATAGCGTCGCTTGGAACCGCCCAGCACCTTGAAGACGCGGCCGACCTTGCCGCCGGAGTTATCCGCTATTTTAACGATGGTTTGTGGTTGGATCATACTGGTAGAGTTACGCCTTCACGTTCGATCTTTGCCTTATGTTAGGCGGTTGCGACGACGGTAAAATGCTTGTCTTTCGAAATGGGCTTCGTCTCTTCGATGATTACCGTCTCACCCACTTTGTGGGTGTTGTTTTCATCGTGTGCCTTGAACTTCTTGCTGACACGCATGTATTTTCCGTACTTGGGGTGTTTCACAAAGCGATGCACCAGCACCGTAACGGTCTTATCCATTGCGTCAGAGACGATTACGCCTTTGAGTTGTTTTTTTGTTGATGTCGTTTCCATAAAAATGGGGGAGAAAACAGCGTGCAAAGCGCTTACACGCGGCGAGTACGCAGCTCGGTGAGGATCCGAGCGACATCACGCTTGGTTGCGCGGTGCGCCGCCGGATCCTTCACTTTGCCGCCGACCGCGTCAAAACGGGCTTTGCGAAGCTCTTCGCGCTTCTCGGCGAGAAGGCGCGTCAGGTCCGTATCTTTTTGTGCTGAAATATCCTTCATACGCTGTATATTATTCGCGGATCACTACTTTGGTCTTCAAAGGCAGCTTCGCTCCGGCCTTGATAAGCGCCTTGCGGGCAATATCCTCAGGTATACCGTCGACCTCAAAGAGCATGCGGCCGGCAAAGACGTTGGCCTCGTAGCCCTGCACATCACCCTTTCCCGAACCCATGGGCACCTCGGCCGGTTTACGCGTAAAAGGACGATCGGGGAAGATCCTTATCCAGAGCTTACCCGTCTTGCTCACGGCGCGCGTGATGACCTTGCGGGCGGCTTCGATCTGGTTGGACTGAATGCGCGAAGGACTTACGGCCTTCAAGCCGTAGGATCCGAATGACAGTGCCGTACCGCGCGTCTCAACGCGCGGCTTGTTCGGATTGCGCCGATCGGTGTGCCATTTGCGATATTTTACTTTCTTCGGAAATAACATGGTGGTAGTGATGCCGCATAGGGCTTCGTATTATTTGGCGTGTTCCGCCTCTTTCTTCGCCTCGTCGAAAACCTCGCCTTTGTTGATCCACACCTTGATGCCGATCACACCGTAGGGAAGATTGGCACGCACGCGTGCGAAGTCTATGTCCGCACGGATCGTCTGGAGCGGCACCATGCCGCGTTTGATCGTCTCCTGGCGCGCCATCTCGGCGCCGCCGAGGCGGCCGGAGATGAAGAAGCGAGCACCCTTCACCGAGCGAGTCATCATGACCTTCTCCATCGTCTGTTTCAAAACCCGACGGAACGGCATACGACGCTCCAGACCCTCGGCGATCATCTGTCCGACGATAGCGGCATTCGTCTCGGGGTACCGCACCTCCTCGATGTCTATTTTCAGGTTGCGCGTGGACTGTTTGTTCTTGCGGAGAACCTTCTCCACATCCGTCTTTAGTGCGGCGGCACCCTCACCCTGTCGGCCGATGATCATACCCGGGCGGGCTGATTTTATGATGATCTTCAAACCATCGCGACTGCGCTCCATTTCGATGGCGGCAACATACATGCCGCGGAGGCGCTTCACCAAATATTCGCGCACAAGGACATCGGCCTTCAAAAAGGCTTTGAACTGATCGCGATCCGTGCCGAACCAGCGGGATTTCCAATCCCGTAAGGTAACGAGCCGATGTGCGTAAGGGTGAACAGTGTGTGACATGGTAAGAGAAGTAAAAATCAAAGCGGAACTGTCTGGTTATTTTTTCTTGCCCTCGCCGAGTACCACGGAGACGTGGCTCGTGCGCTTGCGAATCGGTGCCGCCGATCCGCGTGCGCGTGGCATGATGCGTTTCAAGGTCGGCCCTTCGTCGACACGAATCTCTTTGATCGTGAGGTCCGTCGCCGCGACCCCCTGCCCCTTGGCATTGGCCACGGCGGAGTCGATGAGCTTGCGCACGGGCAGAGCCGCACGCTTGGAGACGGCGTTCAAGATGGGGATCGCGCGAACGACCTCCTTGCCGCGCACGAGGTCGGCGATAAGGCGGACTTTGCGGGGCGATTGGCGATAATTTCGCAAAACAGCTTTCATAGATGATCGTGTTATTTCTTTTTAGAATCGCCCGTCGTCTTAGCCGCCTTTGCCGCCGCGATCTCGGACTCTTTCTTCTTTTGTTCGAGCTCGCGCTGCATCTTACCGCCATGACGGATGAACTTCTTGCTGAACGAGAACTCGCCGAAGTAGTGGCCAACCATCTCTTCCGTCACTTTTACGTCGATATGGGTCTTGCCGTTGTGCACACCAAAGGTGAAACCGACCATTTCCGGTGCAATCTGGGTGCCGCGCGCCCATGTCTTAACAACGCCTACCTCTTCGGGGCGTTTTCCCGCGATCTTCTTGAGAAGCTTGGGATGGACGTACGGTCCTTTCTTGAGTGATCGTGACATACAATGACAGCAGAGAAGAACGAGGCGGGACGTAACCCGTCTCTCATTCCCGTTTCTGCGCTTTTCTAAACAAACACGCCCCGCTAAGGAGCTTGCAAAGCATAGTATACAAAACGGGAAATATTGTCAAACGCGACGCAATCTCACGTGTAGTGTTTACTTAGGAACCTGGTTCCTAAGTGGCATCAACGACACTTCTCGCGTATCAGTATCTCATTGAGATCAAGGAGGGCGCGGAGTGCGAGGATGAGGGCGGTCTTTTCGCGATAGGTCAGGTCGCGCTTGAGATCTCGCATCTCCTGTATTTGCGCGGCGAGGGTGTCGCACGCATCGTTAAAGCGCCGGTTGAGCATATCGCGCTTTGCAATACGTCCTGTATCAATGGCGTCGCGGAGAAGTAGCGACAGAGCGGCGATGGCCACTCCCCCTCCATAGACGTTCCGACTTCCGCATGAAGTCATTGAGGCGCCGGTATGTGCATAGGTGTAGTTCATGGTTGATCCCCTGTTTAATGAAACGTATAAAAAACGATCAGAGTACGATGCTCTCAAAGGAATCCCGCGTTACGATAACATGATCGAGCACCTCGATACCGAGGATGCGCCCCGCCTCGACAATGCGCCGCGTCGTCTCGTGATCCTCAAAACTCGGTGTCGTAACCCCAGAGGGGTGATTGTGCACCAAAACAACCCCCGCGGCGGCATGGGCGAGCGCGGGGCGGAAGACCTCGCGCGGGTGGATGATGTTGGCGTTGACGGTGCCAATAGAGATGATCTCGTCGTGGATGATGCGGTGATGCGTATCCAGGTAGATGCCCCGCAGATGCTCCTTGGGCAAGGTGCGCATATCGCGCGCATATTCAAAAACATCGTGCGGCGTGCGTATGACGGTGGCACCATTGGTCGTTCGCTGGAAGAAGCGGCGCCCGAGCTCCGCACAGGCGATGATCTGCATCGCCTTCCCGAGGGGGATGCCGGTATCGGCGGCGAGGGCGGCGGGGTCTTTCTGGCTCACCAAACTCTTCTCGCCGTACTCGTGGAGTACGCGTGCGGAGAGCGACATGACGTCTTCTTTTTTGGTGCCGACGTTTAAGATAACAGCGAGAAGTTCGGCGACGGAGAGTGCCTGCGGGCCGAATCGCGAAAGCTTCTCCCGAGGCTTTTCCTCGGGAGGCATATCATGAATCTTCAGAACGTACGCACGATTCGATCCCCCGAGCGAATCACTCAAAACGAGCGTGTTATCGTGTACTTTGTAGATAACAGCCATTGTTCCGTAAGTATAGCATGGGGCAAAGGGGGCTATGTGGATAGGAAATTAAACCATAGTGCCACTTCCGATGCACAGACTCCCACACGGACGGTACGTTCGTGATTGACCGCCAATCCGCCGTCATTGCGAGAAATACTGTCGCAACAGTATGACGAAGCAATCCAGAGCTCTGTACCAATACTCCTGGATTGCCACGCCTACAGCCTGCGGGCATGCAGGCTCGCAATGACGACCATTGCTGAAGTCCGCGCCTCACGGCGGGGACACTGATGGGGGATATAAAAAAGCGGATCTATCATGAGATCCGCTCTCGCTCCTGTGACCCCGCCGTCCTTTGCGGGAATACTCTTTTTTGCTTTTGACGACCCGCATTTTGAGCGCGGGCGTCCGTAGTGCTTTGGCGACAGGGTTACCCCGATGTCGCCTTGTTTGCTTCTTCATAGCAACCTCCTCTCGTTTGTTTCAGTGTGTGCCCTCGGTAGGAATCGAACCTACATTAATGGCTTAGAAGTCCACAGTTCTATCCATTGAACTACGAGGGCGATATTGGATAGTATTCACGCTACCACCGCTACAGCGACGGGTCAACGATGCGGGGTCGCTCCTTCCGCAAGCGCTCCAGCTCCACCCGCTTGCCTTCTTGCGCCACGATAACGGCGCGCAGACGGCGCGCGTCGATGAGGGTCGTGCGTTCCGCAGGTATCGCCGCCGCATCGATCTCGATCGGCGCTATAGCGCGAGAGAAGAGGTACAGCTCAAAACCAAGACACAGAGCGAGACCGACAAACGTCGCCGCAAGCATGATACTCCAGTCGCGCCCGGGATGAAGATTGCACGCTTCGGGGTCGGTATCGAAAAGTGCTCGTATGCGCAGTAATGTTTTTTGGGGAGAAGGTGTCATAGTGATACTCTATCAATTCGTAACGCCCGCATCATAACTGACGAGGTTGACCGCGCACGTCATCTTCCAAGCCGCCTCGTCGGCGGCGCTTATATCATCGGGTGTCTTTTCAATAAATACGCGCTCAAAGACAAGTGTTCCCGGTAGGGAGGTGAGCATCATGAGCATATAAAAGACCTCGTTAAACTCACCCGATGCGGTAAACGAGAGGTGCAAAACCTCCTCATCTCCCACAGGGCGCGGTGTAACCGACGAGAACTCAACCTCGGCACCGGCGTGCCGCCCGAGATCTTCTATATCCTGCAAGTAATCGGCAACCCCCTCGGGGCCGATAAAATACGCGTGCACATCGGCACGCTCTTCTATTGTGTCGCCAAGCGATCGTTCCATGGCTCGTAATGAAGCCTCGTTGCGGGCCTCCGCAAGACGCTCCCCCTCCATAGAGACCGCCTCGTCGTGCCGCGCATTGGCCGATATGATGGTACTGCCCAAAACGACAGAAAGAGCGATA
>CAYGCZ010000002.1:8587-68807 GCA_964348495.1 uncultured Candidatus Saccharibacteria bacterium | reverse complement strand
GTATTTTCTTGCGTCAAAACGGGGGTGAAAACCTCCACGAAATCTTACTTAACTCTAGAATGTAGAATATGAAATGTAGAACAAACGCGACCGCCATAGGCGGTCGCGTTTGTCGTTGCGCAAGCCGTGCTCGCGGCTATATTCCCTATTCTACATTCTAACGATCTTGCCACGCCTCCTCTTGTCGTACAAGGAGATTGTGCTTTTGTTCAGGATGAGCCATGATCCGCTCGACGATGCGCTCCATGCGAACGCGCTGGGAACCTTTGACCAAGACGACATCGTGATCTTTGACGACCATCTTCAAGAACTCTCCCGCCGCGACGGAGTCGGTAAAGTGATGTACATCCTCTTTGTACATACCGCAGAGCTCCGCCTCGGCTCCCGCAACCTCGGAACGAAGCCCGACGGTAATAAGAATATCGGCGACCTCGGAAGCATGCACACCCATCTTTTTGTGCGCCTCAACGCTATGTTTGCCAAGTTCAAGCATATCGCCGAGAATGGCGATCTTTCTTCCTCCGGTATCAATACGCCCCAAGGCATCCAAGGCGGCGGCGACTGCCGCGGGCGATGCATTGTAAGTGTCGTCTATAATAATCGACCCACGGATACCCTCGATGAGACGCGAGCGACCTTTGGGAACTGTAAACGACTCAAAAGCGCGCACCGTCTCTTGAAAGGGCGCACCGAGTACGATTGCAACAGCACACGCCGCCAACGCGCCATGCAGAGCGGAAAAATTCGCCGTCCCTTTGATGATAAGCGGAGCATTCTCACCGGCGTAGGTCGCGACACACTCGACACCCATCGGAACACCTTCTTTGCTGTAGAACAGATCCGCATCACTCCCCGTCACATCCGCCGACCCTGTCATGCTGTAGGTAAAGATTTTGGCATACGGAGCTCTCGTGCGCATTGAGATGACATCGGGATCATCGGCACTCAATACCGCGATACCGTTTGCTTTAAGAGCTCCGACGATGTTGCCCTTCTCGGCGATGAGCTCTGAGCGAGAAGAGAAGAACTCGACATGCACGGGAACATCGCCAACGCGCGTTACCACCGCAACATTCGGCTTGAGCCATCTTGTGATGCGAGCGATATCGCCGGGTTTGTCGGTACCTACTTCAACCACAAGCACCTTCGGATAATGGTTCTGAAAAGCAATGAGTGCCAGCCCTTCTCCAATGATGGAGAGCCATGCTCGCACACTCTCCCATCCTCCGCTCTCACAGCCGAGCACGGTAAGTGGCACGCCCAACTCGCTGTTGAAACTCTTGGCACTTCCTCGTACAAAAAAAGATTTGGACAAGGCAAACACAATCGCATCTTTGACCGTAGTCTTGCCCACACTGCCCGTAACGGCGATGATCGTGGGCCGATACTTCCACAGAACGATACGCGCCTCAAGAGTGAGGATGAAAACGACGATGGATTTTAGAATTTGTTTTACCATGAATGAACTGTATTATCTATCGGGCGGTATCTCATAATAATTGATCAAAAATCGAACCATCTCCGAAAAGGGTGTGGCGAGTGTTTGTGAAGCATACTGCACCTCCTTAGGGTTGACGATGAAGAAAAAGATCAAGAACTTTGGCTCATAGGCGGGAAAATAACCGAAGAACGAGTGGAGGTATTGGTCGTCATAATACCCCTTTCCATCTTCGCGCGCCATCTGTGCGGTACCTGTCTTTGCGGCGATGGTATAGTGTTCGTTCTTCACCGCTCCGTTGGCAAGTGCCGTGTCTACCACCTTCACGAGCATACGCGTAACCTCTTCGACGCTTTTTTCCTGAAAAATACGCTTTTCGCCGCCGTAGGTTATTGCATGATCGCGACCGAGAGAGTAGGCGACATGGTCGCCCACATGAGGTGTTACCGCAACACCCTTGTTGGCGAGTGTGGAGAGTGCCCTTGTGATTTCAATAGGCGTCATGGCGATACCCTGACCGAATGAAGCGGTCGCATATTCCACATCGCGCGTGCTGGTAAGGTTGGTGATAAGCCCCGGCTCCTCGGCGGGAAGATCGATGCCCGTCTCTTCTCCGAAACCCAATTCGGTGAAATAACGGGCGAATCGTTCATTGCCCACCTTTTGTTGGATGAAGACGACACCTGTGTTGAGCGACTGATTGAGCACCTCTTGCATCGTAACGATACCGCGTGCCTTGCCGTCGTAATTATTGATGCGTGCACCATTCAAAACGATGTACCCTTTGTCGGTATAGGTCGTCTCGGGGGTAATGACGCCTGTATCAATACCAGCCGCAACCGTGAGCGGTTTGACGATCGACCCCATTTCAAAGACACTTTCCACGAGAGGATTGAGGAAGACGCCATAATCATTCTCGCTCGAGAAGGTGTTGGGGTCGAAGGTCGGACGCACACCCATAGCACGAATGGCACCGGTATGCGGATCGATAACGATTCCTCCCGCGAGATCTGCCCGATACTTTGCCATGATGCCGTCCAATCGTTCCTCAAGCATACGCTCCACCTCCGGCTCGATGGTCAGTGCAACATCTCCCTCCCGAGAATTCTCATAAAAGAACGACCGCTCGATATTGGCGAAGACTTCAGCAAAAAAGTTTACATATGCCCCCTCGCCCGTGCGTGAGAGTACGTCGTCGTAATACCGCTCAATACCATAGCGCCCTCCGTAGGTGTCGTCCCGATAGCCGACAAAACCGATCGTATGCGCGGCGAGCGTACCATACGGATAGACGCGCCATTTTTCCTTATAAACTCGAACGCCCGGGGTCGCAAGGGCGATAACAGCATCGGCATCTTCTTTGGTGAGACGGCGCGCTATCTCTTCGTACGGGTCGTCTTTTTTTCCGGCACGAAGGAGGAATGCCTGCTCATCCAACTCCGGGATGATGCGCTTCAAGGCGGCAAAGGTTGCATGCGTGTCTTGTATCAATGCCGGCTGAAGCGCGACGAAGTAGCCGGTCTTGAGAGTTGCCGCCGATACGAGCGTGCCATCGCGTCCCGTAAAAAAGATATTCCCCCGATCGAAGACGTTGAGAGAGGGGGCACTGTACTGACGATCAGCACGCTCGCTCAACGCTGAACCGTGTACGACCTGTACCAGCGCAAGCTTACCCCCCAAGACGAAAGCACCTCCGATCACGAAGGCGCAGAGGACATATAATCGGAAAGTAAACAGATCGCCCATGATGCGCACAACCCCGAACGCACGGCGGGGACTATAGAGATAGTATACCAAAACAAATCAGCAATCCTAAAAGGCCGCCGAGACGCTTTCAAAACCGCCCACTGAAACAAAGGTTCGGTTCGGCGGCTCGGAAAAACCGAGTGCCTGCGCTCGTTCGTAGGTCATGTCGGTGCGGAGCCGCGCATACCTCGCCTCAAGATCGCCGATAGCGGCGGTGAGCTCACCCTCGATGCGTTCTCCCGTCTGACGCTCAACGATGTTGACGATCGTTGCATTTACAAAATATCCATAGATGAGAAAGCAGATACCAAGCGCGGCAAACAAACCCATAACCAAGGTCTTTTCTGAACAGTAGTTCCGTAATGTCAGTGTGGTTGTGTTCATAGATACTGGATGTTTACTCGCTACTTCTCTTTCTCTAAAATGCGCAATTTGGCGCTGCGCGAGCGAGGATTTCGCGCCACCTCGCCGCGGGAGGGTACGATCGGTTTCTTGGTGATCTGCCGATAGCCGCCCTCTTTTTCTTGTGTTCTAAAAAAATTCTTTACGACGCGATCTTCCAAGCTGTGAAAACTGATAACCGCGATGCGCCCCTCTCGTGCCAAGAGTGCGACCCCTTTCTCAAGTGCCTCCTGCAGAGCGGGAAGCTCGTCGTTGACCGCCATGCGGATCGCCTGAAAAGTCTTGGTCGCGGGATGCAAGCGCGCTCGGCGATACCATGCCGGCACCGCGCTTTCGACGATCTCGGCGAGATGGGCCGTCGTGCCGACGCGCTTCTTCCCCCGCTCGGCGACGATCGCCTGCGCGATAGGTCGGGCGAATCGCTCCTCGCCGTACTCGCGGATGATATCGGTTAGGTCCTGCTCGCTCCAGGTATTGACCACCTCGTAGGCAGTGAGCACTCCTTCCCCCGGAGCAGAATCAAAGGTCATCAGCAAGGGTTCGTCCTTCTTGAATGAAAATCCCCTACCCGACTCTTCAAGGTGTCCCGTCCGCAACCCCAAATCCATAATGATCTTGTTGATCGCACCGACCTTATGCTGGCGCGCCACCTCGTCGATGTTTCTGAAGTTCTCACGTGCAGAGAGGAAACGGCACGGCTCGGCGGAGAGTTTTTGGGTTGCGCGTCGGATGGCCGCCTCGTCCGCATCGATGCCGACGACCGTACCGGAGGCACCCACCGCACGGCATGCCGCCGCCGCATGGCCTCCGTCACCGAGGGTGAGATCGAAGACGACATCGCCTTCTGCGAGTGCCAAACCATCTATCGTTTCATGCAGCAAAACTGTCGTATGCATATCTTAGATGACACCAACTTCTCCAAGCTTCTCCGCCATCGCATCGGCCTGCGACTCGATGCGTTTTTTGTAGGTATCCCACATGGCTTCGTCCCAAATCTCGACGTGATCATTGATACCGACGACGACGACCTTGGTGGCAAGCTTGGCAAACTCCTTCAAAAAGTCGGGGATCAGAATGCGCCCGAGAGCGTCGAGCGAGACATCCGACGCCCCCGAGAGCATGAAGCGTGCAAAGCCACGCGTGTCGGCCTGTCCCATGGAGAGACCGCGGAGCTTTTCCGTCACCTTCTCCCACTCGGCGAGCGGGTAGATGTAGACGCAATTGTCAAAACCGCGCGTCATCACCATACTCTCGCCCATCTCCTTGCGAAATTTCGCCGGCAGAGAAAGGCGTTTTTTGGCGTCTACGGTGTGTCGGTATTCGCCGATAAGCATGATGATACTTCGTGGGTTTTCCTTACTTTTTCCACTTTCTCCCACTTACCTAATAGTATACTCCACTTTCTCCCACTTGGCATACCCGGTTATCCACACAAAAAAAGCCCGAAGCATAGCTTCGGGCTTTTGTCTTAATGTCTGGATGGGTTACACCTCAAACGGAACACCAACCTTGGGTGCGGCCATAACTATCCATTCTTCGTGCCGCTTACTTTTGCCATAAAAGGCAGCCATTTCCATTCGCCGTTCGTCTTCCGCGCGGGCGGATTTGTCTACGGCGACGGCGATACCTTGAACAAGTTCAGTAAGTCCACTCAACGATTCTTTAATATTTGAAACATCATGTTTAAGCTCTGAAACATCATGTTTAAGCTCTGAAACATCATGTTTAAGATTTGAAACATCATGTTTAAGATTTGAAACATCATGTTTAAGATTTGAGAAATCATTGCTGAGACGATCAATGGCTTCATGAAATTCATCTTTTGTAACAAAGACCTCTTTAAGTTTCTCGACATCTTTATCGGTTATCATACTCACCAGTATACGCCGGGGCGATACAGAGCACAACCCGCGATTATGAGAGATTGCCCTTTGGCCGCAAGGTGGGGAAGAGGATGACCTCGCGGATGTTTTTGGTGTTGGTGAGAAGCATGACGAGGCGATCAATGCCGATACCGACGCCGCCTGCGGGCGGCATGCCGTGTTCCATCGCGGTTAGATACTCCTCGTCCAATTGCTGAGCTTCGTCATCGCCCGCTTTCGCCATCTTCATTTGCGCCTCGAATCGCGCACGCTGATCAAGCGGATCGTTGAGTTCGGAGAATGCTTTGACGAGCTCAACCCCGCCGACAACCAGCTGAAAGGCATCCACCACTCCCGCCTCCCCCGCCTTCTTCTTGGCGAGCGGCAACATTGCCGAGGGGTAGTCTATGATGAACGTGGGCGCGATGAGCTTGGGACGGCAGTGTTTTTTGTAAATATTGTCCAAAATCTTTTCGCGACCGTCGCTTTCGGCAACACCGACGTGGCGCTCACGCGCGGCATCGGCCAAGGCCTCACGATCCATCGCGCCGATATCCGGCAGGTCGGCATGTCGCGCAAACAGATCGGCATAGGTAACGACGACAAAGGGCGCCGTCATGTCTATTGCACCGTCATCGTGCGGAATGGCGGGTGTTTGTAAGATATCCACCGCAAGGTGGCGGACAAGTGCCTCGACGAGACCTCGCTGGTAGGCAGCATCGGCATAGGCCTCGTACCATTCAATCATGGTGAACTCCGGGTTGTGCGTTACGTCGATACCCTCATTGCGAAAATTCTTAGCGATCTCGTAGATTTTTGGGAAGCCGCCAACGAGCAAGCGCTTCAAGTAGAGCTCGTCGGAGATGCGAAGATAAAAATCGGTATCAAGCGCGTTGTGGTGCGTCGTGAAGGGTTTGGCACTTGCGCCGCCGTAGAGCGGCTGGAGGACGGGTGTCTCCACCTCAAGATAGCCGCGCGCATCCAAAAAGGCGCGAATGGCGGAAACGATGCGCGACCGAGAAATAAAACGCTCCTTCACCTCGGGCGAAGCAAGGGTATCCAGATAGCGCTTGCGGAAGCGCTCTTCCACGTCGGCAAGCCCGTGCCACTTGTCGGGCAAGGGAAGCAAGCTCTTAGAGAGTATGTGCCAGGAGGAGGCGAGGATCGATCGCTCGCCGCGCTTGGTGGTGAAGGGTACGCCGGTCAATGCGACAAAATCGCCCACGTCGACCGCCTCGGTAAACAGATCAAACAAAGCGGCGTCCATATGCTCTTTTTTGAGCATGCCCTGCACCGATCCTTCGCCATCGTCGATGGACAAAAAGACGAGCCCGCCTTGCCCGCGGATGGCTCGAATGCGCCCGGCGAGCGTGCATGACGCCTGCGCCACGTTAAGCACGTCGAACTGTTCGAGGAACTCGGCAAGAGAATGATCCCGTGCGGTCTCTGCAGGATAGGGATCCATGCCCCGCTCTCGCAAGAACTCAAGTTTTTTGATGCGCTCGGCTCGAAGTATCTCCAATGATGCCATAGGTGGTGTGAACAAGAACGAAGAGATACCCGCGTATAAGCGCGGGTATCATACGAACATTAGGCGATTGTAAGCACGGTGTACGATATCTCGCCGCCCGGCGCCTTGAACGAGAAGACCTCTCCTTCTACCTTGCCTATGAGCGCCAAGCCGAGTGGTGACTTGTTGGAGATCTTCCCCAGATCGACGTTGGATTCTTCGGAACCGACGACCTCATAGACGACAGATGCCTTACCGCCCTTTTTTTGGAGAGTTACTTTGGAACCAATGCCGACCTTATCGGTGCGGTGCGTGGAAACGATAACCGCCGACATGAGTACGGCTTCAAGGGTGGAGATGCGATCCTCAATGGCGGCTTGCGCCTCACGCGCTTCCTGATACTCGGCATTCTCGGAAAGATCGCCGAGGGCTTTGGCATACTCAAGCTTCTGCGCGACCTCTTTGCGCTTTACGGTCTTGAGTTCCTCGAGCTCATTCTCCAGCTCGTCGAACTTCTCCTTGCTAAGATAGTTTTTTTCGTCCATAAGATAAGAAGTGTTGTTATGGGGACAGTATACAGGGAAAAACGACGGCTGTCCATGTCCGATCACTCAAAATATTCTGGAGTATTTTTTCCCATCCAGTCGAGAACCTGCCGCATGACATAGGTACCGCCGACGAGATTGGTGTGCGGTCCATGTTCCATGACGACAGTAAAGACGTACCGCGGCGACTCATAGGGGAAAAAGCCGACGATCCACGAATTGACGAATTGCTTTTTTGCGCCAATCTCGGCGGTGCCCGTCTTACCCGCCACCTTAACGAAGGGCACACTCAAACCTTGGGCGGTACCGGCGGTAACGGCTTGGCGCATACCCTCTTTGACGATCGTGAAATACTCTTGCTCGATATAACCGATTTTGTGTACGTCATACAACAGAGCGATACGCGTGCCGGCGGAAGTGTCGCGTGCAACAGATCTGACGATATGCGGCTCGGTCAAAAGGCCATCGCTCGCGACAGCTGCAATGGCTCGCGCCATCTGGATGGGTGTAACCTGAAAGCCATATTGTCCGATGGCAGTGATGTAGGTATCACCGACACGCCACGGGTCGTTAAAGACGGACTGCTTCCACTCAGGTGTGGGGATGAGACCAAGCTTTTCGCCGTCCAAGTCTATGCCTGTCTGCGTACCAACGCCAAAGAGATTCATGTATGCCTTGATTTTTTCTATACCGATGCCTTTTTGGTCGCCGAAGCCGCCACCAACTTCGTAAAAGTAGACATCGGATGAGACGGCGAGGGCGTCGCGCACCGCAACCAGACCGTGCGCCTTCCAGTCCCTAAAGACGGTCTTCTTGCTCGGATCGTAGGGGTTTTGCACGGAGATTGATCCGGTACTCAAAATGTGTTTCTCAGGTGTGATGACGCCTTCGTTGAGGGCGGCAAGGGCGACAAAAGGTTTGACGATTGAACCGGGCGTATAGAGGCCGGAAACGGCGCGATTCAAGAATGGCAAGCCGCGACTCCGCACATAGGCATGTATAGCATCTCCTTCTTTTCCGTTGGAAAGAATGTTCGGGTCGTATTCAGGGTAGTTGGTAAGCGCGATCACCTCGCCGGTGCGTACGTCCATCATGACGCCCGCTCCGCCGGTAAATCCGACGCGTGCGGCGAGAGAGGCGATCTCGCGATGCATGATCTCTTGTATGCGGCTGTCGATCGTGAGAGTAAGCGTGCCGCCATCGACACCCGCGCGCACGACATTTTCGGATCGCACGCCACCGAGAGCGTCGGTCTCCATGATCTTCATACCTGAGACACCCTGCAAGGTCGCATCGTAACGCTGCTCCACACCATCCTTGCCCTCAAAGTCCACGCGATAATAATTACCCGCCTTATCGCGCGATGGATACGCCACATAACCGAGCACATGTGCAAAGCCGGGTTTCTTGATATATTCGCGCCTAAAAAAAGGCTTCTCTTCCTCCTCGGGAAACGTGGAATTCCATGCGAGTGGTACGCCGTTGCGGTCGAGGATCACCCCGCGCTCCGAGAAGAGCGGCACCTCGCGCAGATGATTATTGTCGGCGATGACGCGAAATGAGGCACCATCGCGCACTTGCACATTCCACAATTTCCCCGCGAAAAGACCGCCGACCACAAAGAAAAAAAAACCTATGAGGATAACCGCCCTCTTGCGGATAGGCGTTTCGATACGCCCTTCGAATTGATGCATATCGAAGTCGGGCAAATTACTCGAGTCCAAAAAGATCTCATCGGGGTTGATCTCGGTATTGTAATGTCTGCGCTTTTTCATTATGAAAAACGGATGATTGACTGCACGCGCGCGGCAATGGCGACAACGATGAGTGCACGTATACTCATCATTCCCTGCGCCGACAACCACGACGTCGACGTACCGCCGTAGAGGGCGTCGGCAAATACTCCCCATGCGATCAGTTCATAGAACGATCCGAAGAGTACGAGCCCCGCTATGGCACACGCGACTGTGCACCACCAGGGAAAAAAGAGGAGGGATACTCCGAGTGCGAAGTTGAGTGCGACACGCTTCATAATTCTTCCTCCGGCGACACCTCGGCATTTCCGCGTACGACTAACACGCGCGGCAGGGTATACATATTGACCGGTATCATGATACGAAGAGTTGCAAAAGGGTCGGCTGTTTCTTGAGCGATAGTGCCGACCACACCGACGATGCGATTGCCAAAGGCCGGCAGTATGACCTCGTCTCCTACCACAACACCGATCTCCCTGGGGAATTCCGCGACGAAATTACCCCCTCCCTCGCCACGGATTCGCACCGGGTAATGCTCGGCACCGAGCACTGCATCGTATTCGCCACCTGAGGACGAAAACAGGACGACACGTGACGTATAATGCCCCGCAACCTTGATCTCTCCGAGTGCAACACCGCCATGTGCCGTAATAACGCGATCACCCACAGCAACCCCGTCGGACGAACCGGCATTGATGATGAGCGTATCGTACGGCGTACGATCGGGCGAGGCAAGCACGTCGGCAAGTACCGTATCGAGATCGGGATCGCTCATGCCGAGTATGGAACGAAGTTCCCGATTTTCCGCTTCAAGGGTTTGATAATGCACCTCGACGGCTGTGAGCGCGGCACGTTCGTCGCGCAGACGGATATTCTCCACAGCGAGCTCATCGCGACTGCGCAGCCCCTCGGTAAAGAACGCGGCGCGATCTTTGAGATCGGAACCGACCGAGAAGACGGGCGCAGAAACTGAAAGTGCGGCGATGGAGGTAACCTCTCTGAAAATATTGATCCGCCAGAGTGTCGCAAGCACCGCAATGGAAAGAACCGCGATAACCAATCTCGGTATGCGGCGCTTTTGTTGTTTATGCCATGGGCGAGAATTCATCATTGGCATCAAGTAATACTTCTTCGTAAAAATCAAACTGTTCAAGGACGATTCCCGTACCGCGTACCACCGCTGTGAGCGGCTCGTGTGCGATATGGATGGGGATTTTAAGCTCAGAACGCAGAAGATCGGCAAGTCCTTTGATCACTGATCCGCCGCCCGCAAGTACAATTCCTCGTGCCATGACATCGGAGAGCACCTCGGGCGGCGTCGTCTCCATGACCTCTTTGACCGCCTCTATAAGCTGAGCGATAGAGGGGGCAATTGCTTCGCGAATGTCGGCATCGGTGAGGACGACCTCGCGCGGCAAACCGGTCAAAAGATCGCGCCCGCGCACCGATGCCTCCGCCGGCGCACCATCCTCCATAACGGAACCGATGGCGATCTTCACATCTTCCGCCGTACGCTTGCCGATAATGATCTTGAACTCATTGCGTACATACGAGGAGATGTCTTCATCGAACTTATCGCCGGCGATTTTGAGACTCTTGGCACGCACGACACCGGAGAGCGAGATAACGGCGATATCGGTCGTGCCGCCGCCGATATCGATCACCATGGTTCCAACAGGATCGGTTACCGGCAAACCAATGCCGATTGCGGCGGCCATCGGTTCTTCGATGATATGCACTTCGCGCGCTCCGGCATTGCGGGCGGCATCGCGCACGGCGCGCGTCTCGACATTGGTGATTCCTGAAGGAACACCGATAAGCACACGCGGGCGGAGCATCTTGGGCACGAGTTTGCTTGTCTTGTTGAGAAAATAGGCGATCATCTCCTCAGCAACCTCGAAATTGGAAATAACACCGTCGACGAGGGGCCGTATAGCGCTTACGTGTGCGGGAGTGCGGCCAAGCATCTGTTTTGCCTGAGTGCCGACAGCAACAACCTGTCCGGTCTTTTCGTTGAGCGCAACAACCGAGGGCTCGTTGATAACGATCCCGTACTTCTTGATATAGACAAGCGTATTCGCCGTACCGAGATCGATACCGATGTCGTTGGAGAAGATCGCTTGAATTTTTTTGAGATAGGTTTTCATACCCCGTGAAGGATGCTATTACGAGAGTTCTTCCGCCGCGATCGTACGAACCTCGCCGGTTATACGATCTTTGACCTCCACGAGGCCTGGTGTCTCCATCGCCTTCTTACCGATCACGATCTGGCGGGTGATACCGATAAGGTCGGCATCGGCGAATTTGACACCGGAGCTCACATCGCGATCGTCGTAGAGCACCTCCACACCGGAGGCGGAGAGCATCTCGTAGACCTCATCCGCTCGACGACGCACATCGTCGTTGCCACCGAGCATGATGAGATGATACTGGTACGGGCTTATCTGCTCCGGCCAGACGATGCCGCGTTCGTCGGCGTGCACCTCGACAACTGTGCCCATCAAGCGGCCAAGGCCGATACCGTAGCATCCCATGAGCACGGGCTTCAATGCACCTGTCTCGTCCTTGAAGGCGAGGTGGAAGGGATCGGAGTATTTGGTCTTTAAGTCAAAAATATTGCCGGTCTCGACGGATTTTTCGGTCGTAAACTCGGAACCGCCGCACTCGGGGCACGTCTTCTGGTCGGAAAAGATCTCTTCGTTGATGGCAATCCTGCAATGTCCGCAGATATGGATCAGATCCTCGCCGGCATCGGTGAGCGTCTGGAACTCATGCGAGTATTTTGAAAAACTGCCGCCCGATGCGAAGGTCAGGTAGGTCTTCTCGCCGATACCCGCGGCGGTAAAGATGCGCATATAGGCGTCGCGCACTTTGGCATAAAAGGCCTCAGCATCTTCTTGTGTGGCGTGAAAGGAATAGAGATCCTTCATGAGGAATTCGCGACCGCGCAGAAGACCTGACTTTGCGCGCAGTTCCATGCGAAATTTGTTTTGAAATTGGTAAAGCGCGAAAGGAAGATCTTTGTAGGATGAAATAAAATTTTTGGCGATCGGCACCACGATCTCTTCATGAGTCGCTCCAAGGGCAGACTCGCGACCGCTCACATCGGTTACTTTATAGAGATCGTCCATCGCATCCCAGCGACCGGTGGTAACCCAATTTTCCTTGGGATGCAGTGCGGGCATAAGAAGTTCCTGACCGCCTATGGCGTTCATCTCACGTCGGATGATGCGTTCTATTTTTTTCATCACCCGAAGACCGAGTGGAAGAAACGTATACACGCCCGCCGAAAGCTTATCGACATATCCCGCACGAACCAAGAGCTGTGCGTTGCGCGACACCTCGTCTTTGGGAGCATCTTTGTGTGTGCGAATGAATGCGTGGGAAAATCGGGTCATAATATCATCATGGTAGCCCATGTGGGCGCGTTTTCAAAGTTTGACAGCATCTGTTCATACTGGTGAACATCAGATCAAAGCCCATCACGATGACGGGCTTTGATCGCGCACGGGAGGGTTCGAGGTCATCTATGTCATGCCGCACGCTTTCTTGATGCGCGCAATGAATTCATGCGTATCGACGCCCTTTTGCATATAGTCGGCGATACCGAGCTCACGCATGTTCTTTTCGGCCTCAATAGAAAGATCTGCATTGGTGAAGAAGACGATAGGAATGTTTTTTGTTTGTTCTTCCTGCTTGATATATGAGACGACCGTAATGCCGTCCATGATGGGAAGATTGAAGTCCAGAGTAATGAGATCGGGCTGGAAACGGCGCGCCATTTCCCGCCCCTCGTTGCCGTCCTTGGCATAGATGACCTCGAACCCCTCCATGGCGAGTATTCCTCCGAAGAGACGTCGCGTTGAAGGATCATCGTCGATCATCAAAATATGCTTTTTCGGTGTTTCCATAAAATAATCAAACAACCCCCCGAACACGGCCTCTACCGCGCACATGCCTCTAATGTATCAATTTTATAATATCATGGTAGGTGATGAGAAGCATCAGGCCGATGAGAAGCACAAAGCCGATGGTATGCGCGGCATTGGCAAAACGCGTATTCACCGGTCGACGTGTGATCGCCTCCACTATGATAAAGAGCAAACGCCCGCCGTCGAGCGCGGGAATGGGCAGGATATTAATAATTGCCAAGTTGATGGAGATAAGCGCGGTGAGGCTCACCAAATAGGCGAAACCGACCTGCGCGGCATCACCCACGACGCCGACGATGCCGACAGGCCCGGTAAGGTCGGAGAGACGAGCATTACCCTCAAATAACCCTGCGAGGATGCCCCACAATGCTCCCGCCGTCGCCACGGTCAGCGACCATGTCGCCTCGACGCCGTGAATGAGGGCGCGGTGCGGCGGAAGAGAAACGATGCCCACCCGATCCATGCCGATACCGATAGCGGTCCTTCCCTCTACAATACCGGTTACAGGTGTTACGCGGGCGGAGACGACCGTCTCGCCGCGGCGGATGAAAAGTTCGATCTCTTGTGCGCCGCGCTCGGCGGTAAAGTCTCGCACCGCGGAAGCGGTCGGATCGGACAGTGCATCCTCACCCGCACGCAACGACAAGATACGATCGCCGGGCTTCAGCCCCGCCTCGGCGGCAGGTGAACCCTGCTCAACACCGATGATTGCGAGGTGCTCGTCGACGATGCGCGCACCGATCGGCGCATTCTCAACGGAGGTCGGCAAACCGACCATAAAACCCGCTGAGATCAAAAGCCATGCAAAGAGCACATTGAAGAGCACGCCGCCCGAGATGACGGCCGCTTGAATGAGCCGCGGCTTGCGGACGAGACTGCGCGCACTGTCGGTACCGGTGAGTGACGCCTCATCCGGCGTCTCACCGAAGATTTTGACGAAGCCGCCGAAGGGAATCAAGTTCAAGGTATACTCCGTCTCGCCGATCTTCTTGCCGAAGAGTTTGGGCGGGAAACCAAGCCCAAACTCATCAACCCGAATACCTGATTTCTTGGCGATGATAAAATGCCCGAACTCGTGGACGAGTATCAGGAGTGCCAAAATGATGAAAAAGAGGAGGACAGACATAGTGTTAATTCTCCAATTCTTTCTCCTTTTTTTCGGCCATTTCGCCGAAGGCGGTGTTGGCGGCATCTATGAGCGCTTGCATATCGTCCTTGAGGCGAAACTTTTCGTCTTCGCCCATCTCGCCGTCTTTTTGTTTCTTCTGGATATCACCCCACACCTCTTCGCGCTCCTTGCGCAGAGAGACGCGCGCCTCTTCCAACTTGGAACGGACGATTTTGACGAGTGCCGTGCGCCGTTCACCGGTAAGCATCGGGAAGGTAATGCGCAGCCCCATACCGTCTGCGGCAACACCAAGCCCCAGATCGGCGAGGCGGACCGCCTGCTCAATGCCTTTGATCTGATCTTTATCCCACGGAGTGATGCGCAGAGTTGTCGCATCCTCAACACTCACCGTGGCGACATGCGCTATCGGCATTCGGGAGCCGTAAGACTCCACTTTGACAGTATCGAGGATGGAGGGGGTTGCCCTGCCTGTGCGCACCGCCGTATACTCGGCGGCGAGCCACTCTTTGACCTCGGCAATGCGTGCCTTAAGAGGCGAAAAATCGTAAGCCATGCTCTAAGGATAACGGATTATAAACGATGAAGCAACTCTAAGCGATACGGGCGGCTTCGTCGAATTTGATGGAGAGGAGGCGCGAGATGCCGTCTGCGGCCGCGGTTACGCCATAGAGTGCCTGAGCGCGCGCCATCGTTTCGCGCGTGTGCGTGATGATGATGAATTGCGTTGTGCCGGAGATGCGCTCTACCATAAGGCCGTACTTGCGCGCGTTGGATTCATCGAGTGCGGCATCGGTCTCGTCCAAGACGATAAACGGTGGCGGGTGCACGAGAGTTACGGCAAAAATGAGTGCGATTGAAGTGAGCGCTCGCTCGCCGCCCGAGAGCATATGCATACCCTTCAACCGCTTGTGTGGCAGGGTGACGGCAATCTCAACACCCTCCTCCGACACCTCCTCGGCCGCATCTTCCTCTTCGCCCTCCTCACCTTCACCGCCCATAAGTTCCTCGCCGCCTCGTACGCGCTTTTGCAGTGCGATTGTAGCAAGAGAGGCACCGCCACCTTCAAACATGGCGGCAAAAAGCTCTTGGAAACGGACATTGATGGAGGCGACGCCGGCGGCAAACTCGCTCCGTATCTTTTCACCCAACTCGTCGATGAGTGTCGTGAGTGATGCGATACTGTGCGCAAGATCGTCGAGTTCGCGCACGAGGTACAAGTCGCGCTCAATCGTCTCCTTATGTTCTTTTATGATCTCCTCGCCTCCCCCGCCCATATCTTCGACCTTCATCTTCATGCGTTCAATGGTGCGGCGGCGATCTTCCTGCGCAGAGCGCACCTCGTCGGCACGATCGATTGTAACGGGCGGCGCGGATGCGTCGTCGTGGAGAACATGCACGCCCAAAAGATGCGCCGCATCGGTGCGCTCGGTCATGAGGCGTTCCTCCTCGCTGCGCAGGCGCTCGTCGTGGGCATCGAGCATGCCCACGCGTGCGACGAGCCGCCCGCGCTCCTCGCGCAGGGTGAATATCTCACGCTCTAAAAGACGCGCGGCACTGCGGCCCTCCTCTACGGTATCTTTTGCCGTGCGATACTGTGCATACAAGGAGTGCTCATCGTCCTGTGCTGTGCGTAATCGCTCTTCTGCGTCGTGCTTTTGCGCGCCGATACGTTCGAGTGCTTCACGCGATATCTCCTGCAAAGCTTCCTCGGCGCTTTGTGCCCCTTGAGAACCATAGCGCACATCGAACATGTCGGCGGTCTCGCGTACGCGCAGAAGTACGCTCTTGACCGCATCAAGGAGCGACGCGCTCTCGGCCTCGGCGACGAGTGCGCGCAGAGAGCCGATGAACGAACGCAACGCGGAGAGCGGCACGGAGACGGGTCTGTCGGCGGCTTGCCGCGCCTCTTCGCGGCGCGCCTCCTCCTCGCGGATGCGCCGCTCTTCATACTCGTACATGCCTTCGAGCCGCCCGAGGGTGCGGGAGAGATCGTCCTTGCGATCTTGCGCCTCTTTGAGAGCCACCTCCAACGCGGCGACGCGGTCGCTCTTGTGCTCGCGCGCCTCCATCTCGGCGAGGGTGCGACCCTTCTCGGCGATCTCGCCCTCAATGCCGGCAAGGGCGAGAACGGGGGCGGAACGCTCGCGCGCGAGATGCTCGCGCTCATGGCGGATGAGGGCGTCGGCGATCTTAAAGTATTCGCGACAGCGGACGACGAGATCGGCCTTGAGCTCCCGCGCCTCTTGTATCTTTTGAACCTGCTTTTCCAGGAAGCGCAGATGGGGAGCGAGTTCGCGGCGCAAGGATTCTACCTTGGCGACATTCTCTCGGGTCTTTGCGAGTTTACGCGTACTTTCGTTCTTCTTGTGGTAGTAGGCGCGCAGACCGAGAGCATCCTCGATCATGATCCGCCGCTCCTTGGGAGATGCGGCGAGAATGCGATCGGCCTCGCCTTGCGAGATGATGTGATGGCTTGAGATACCGATATTGACGGCGGAGAGGAGCTCCACAATGTCTTTAAGGCGAACCTTTTCGCCGTTTATGTAATACAAAAATTGCCCATCGCGGTAGATGTCCCGCTTCACCTCCACATCGTCGTAGTCTATCGGCAAGATGCGCGAACGGTTGTCGAAGGTTATGGCGACGCTCGCGCGGTTCAAGCGGGCGGCGTCCTTGGTGCCATTGAAGATAAGATCTTCGCTCTGCTTACTGCGCAGAGACTTCATGGATTGCTCACCGAGCACGAAGCGGATCGCCTCGGAGATGTTTGATTTTCCGGAGCCGTTGGGACCGACGATCGCCGTAACGGGCGTCGTGAAATCAAGCGTCGTGGGACGGGCGAAGGACTTAAAACCGGAGAGCTCGAGACGCTTCAACAACATACCTATAGTATAGAGTATTCCGAAGTAAGTATGAAGTGTGGCGACGACCACGCCGGTGTGCGCCGCAAAAAATCGCTCCTCGGCGATTTTTTGCGGCGGCTATATTCTCTATATTCTACATTCTAAAATTCCCCATCTACTTCCACCCCGTCTTTGCGAGCGCATCGTGGGCGGCGTGTTGTTCGGCATCTTGTTTGGAGTGACCATTCCCCTCGCCAAACTGTTCCTCATTGAGGAAGACGCCGACGGTAAAGGTCTTGTCGTGGTCGGGGCCATCTTCTTTGAGCACGCGGTATGCGGGCGTGATGCCGCGAACCTCTTGCGCCTTTTCTTGGAAGCGGCTCTTGTCGTCCTGCCAAAGGCGGCCCTTCACAATAGCATCCACCTTGTCGAAGAGCATCCGCGCGATAAATGCCTGCGCGGCATCGTAGCCTCGGTCGAGATACACGGCGCCGATAAAGGCCTCGAAGGTATTGGCGAGGATATAACTGCGCGACTTGCCGGTGTCCTTTGCCTCACCTTTGGAGAGAAGGAGGTAGTCGTTCATGCCAAGAGCATGCGCGGCATCGGAGATGCTGTTGGTGTTGACCATGGCGGCGCGATACACGGTAAGGTCGCCCTCCGTCTTGTCGGGGTAGGCCTTGTAGAGAAAGTCGGTTACGACGAGCTCCAAAACGGCGTCGCCGAGAAATTCCAAACGCTCGTTGTGCCCCGACTCTTCGTCGGGATGCTCGTTGAGATACGAGCGATGGAGGAATGCCTGGCGCAAAAGTTTTTTGTCGGCGAAGGTGATGCCGACCTTGTGCTCAAAATCAGAGAAATTACTGTGCATACAACGTATTATGTATGACACAAACTATGGAATGTCAGTGACCGACGGTCATATGCTATTCCGCAATTTGCGTACATGATGAACTGATAAACAAAACCGGCTGTCGGCGCTACCCCTGCGCGCGGAGCAATTCAATACCCTTCGTGATGATGGGAAGAATGTCGTCGTACATGCGCAGGTTGGGCAGTTCGGCAAGGGGGAACCAGCGCGTATCGTCCAAGCCGCCCGAGGTGCCAAGGGTCAGTGCGCCATACGGCGCCTCGCCGAGGAAGTAATGGACTTGTTTGCGAATCTTGCCGCGCTCCGGATCGCTGGCAATGTATTCGTTGGTGCCGATATCGGCCTTGATGGCGATATCGATACCCATCTCTTCTTTGATCTCGCGGATGGTGCCCGTCGTCGCGTCTTCTTCGCCCTCCATCTTGCCCTTGGACAATGTCCAGTAACCGAAGACGTCGTGCACGAGGGCAAAAAAGACCTCGCCGTCTTTGTGCGCATAGACGACGGCACCGCCAAGACGCTCGATAATCATCTTTGACGGGTCTACCGGCCCGCGCTTGCCGCGCGTGCCGACCTCGTCTTTGCCCGGCTCGCCCATCTCGCGATAGACGGAGCCCAAGACGCCGTTTACAAACTTGCCGCTGTTGACGCCGCTGAAGGTCTTGGCAAGCTCAATCGCCTCGTTGATCGCCACCTTGGCGGGTACTTCTTTCTTGTCGCCGTAGAGCAACTCATAGAGACCGATGCGCAAGACGTTGCGATCGACGATGGAGATCTTGTCGAGCGGCCACTCGGGTGCCGCCTTTTCGATGATGGCATCAAGCGATGAACGCTTGCTCAAGATATTGGCGAGCAATTCCTTGGTGAAGCTCACATCGCCGGAGCCCGGAGCGAACTCGGCGATGTCGCGATCGACGATACCCTGCGCATGCGCGTCATCCCGACCGTTGAAATCCCACTCAAAGAGCGTTTGGAGGACGATACTTCGCGAAAGGTGCCTGTTTGCCATGGTGAGGAGATAGTGAAATCAATGAGCAGATATGCGCCGAGAGGGCGCGGGGGTCGTAAAGACCCAAAACTTATGCCTTTACGGCGGCCTTCTTTGAAGGGCGTGCCGCGACGGTGCGCGAGGCCATAGCCGCCTTGCCGCGATAGGTGCCGCATGAAGGGCAGGCGCGGTGACGGACGTGCATTGCCTTGCACTCGACGCATGCCGAGAGGCGGGGCGCCGTGAGAGCGTGGTGCGAACGGCGATTTGCCGTGTGCGCCCGCGTATGTCGCATTCGTACTACCATAATTGTTTATTATACATAGTGGCTTAAAAAAGGCAAGAAAAAAGGCCTACAACGACTTCAAAAAGCTCATTCGATGCAGTTCACACGGCCCATGGCGGTGCAATGCCTCATAATGCGCTCTGGTGCCATACCCTTTATGTGTCTCAAAGCCATAGTGCGGATACTGTGTGGCGGCGCGGCGCATCAGCGTGTCGCGCTCCACTTTTGCGGCGATTGCGGCGAGCATGATGAGCGGCTCCACCCCATCGCCACGGATGATCGTCTCTTGATCCGTGAAGTGTGCCGGAGCACGCAGACCGCCGTCTAGGAGGATGCGGCACTCGGCGGCATCGCCGCAGGCGATGCCGCCGAGTGCCCGCGCAAGCGCGCTCCGTATCGCAGGGACAATACCTTGCCGGTCGATAATTGTGTGCGACGAAAAGCACACGGCGAAATCAAGCAGGCCCTCGTCGCGCGCCTCTACGAGGCGCGCGTAGAGCCGCTCGCGTGCACGCGCGGTCAATTTTTTACTATCGTTCAACCCTTCAAACATGTTAAAAACCGAGCTTTTAACATAGGTACCCCGCCAGAGCACAGCCCCCACCGAAACCGGCCCCGCCAAAGGCCCCCTTCCCGCTTCATCTACTCCCACCAAATATTTCATGATACTGTAAGCGAACTGTCGGCGACGTGCCGCCGCAACGTGCTATTATAGTATCATGTCGTTCGTCCACCTCCACACGCACTCTCACTACTCCTTTTTGGACGGGCTCTCCAACATCCCCGAAATGGTCGCGTTGGCGGCATCTCACGGCATGCCAGCCCTGGCGCTCACCGACCACGGCTCACTTTATGGGGCTGTGGAGTTTTACAAGGCCTGCAAAAAAAAGAATATCAAACCCATCATCGGCATGGAGGCATACGTTACCTCCTATGCGATGGGTGATCGCCGCCCAAGCCCCGAGGGCGACCGCCACCACCTCACCCTCCTCGCCAAGGATACTACGGGCTACACCAATCTCGTCAAATTGGTAACCGCCGGACACCTGCACGGCTTTCATCACAAACCGCGCATAGACAAAGAGACGCTTCGCGCGCACGCCGAGGGTTTGATCTGCCTCTCCGGATGCGGCTCCTCCGAGCTTGCCCGCGCACTTGCGAGCGGCGCGACCACCAAAGCCGAGGAGATTGCCCGTGAGTATCAAGACATCTTCGGCAAAGACAACTATTACCTGGAGATAACCCACCACCCGCTCGTCACCGAAAATAGCGGCATACGCGAGGGGACGATCGCGCTTTCACGCACGCTTGGCATCCCGCTCGTCGCCACGCAAGACTCGCACTACCTTCACGCCGCCGATGTGCCCGCCCACGAGGCGCTCCTCGCCGTCGCACATGGTGCCGACTCCGACGACGCCCGTACCCTCTTTACCTCGGGCGATGATTTTTCGTTCATCGACGCCAAGACGGCCTGCGAGTATTTTAAAGACGTCCCCGAAGCGGTGGAGAACACCCTAAAAATCGCCGACCGATGCAACCTCGAATTCACCCTCGGCACGTGGACCTTTCCCTTGTTCGTAATACCTGAAGGTACGACCCACGACGAGGAGCTTCGCCGCGCCGCCTATGCAGGCCTCGCCTTTCGCGGCATTGAAGAGACGCCCGAGGTGCGCGATCGTATAGAATACGAGCTCGGCATTATTCAAAAAAAAGGCTTTTCACCCTACTTCCTCGTCGTCTCCGACCTGCTTCAATTCGCCCGCACAAGCGGCATCCTCACCACGACGCGCGGCTCCGCCGCAGGATCCTTCGTCTCATATCTGACAGGTATCACCAACGTCGATCCCCTCGCCTTCAAACTTCCCTTTGAACGCTTCTTAAACCCCGAGCGACCCTCCGCGCCCGATATCGACATGGACTTCGCCGATACCCGCCGCGACGAGATGGTGCAGTACGCCCGCGCAAAATACGGCGACGGCAACGTCGCCCAGATCGGCACCTACGGTACCATGATGGCGCGCGGATCCGTGCGCGACGTGGCGCGCGCCACGGGCCACCCGTATGCCGTCGGCGACCGCATCTCCAAACTCATCCCCATGGGTTCGCAGGGCTTTCCCATGACGATCGATCGCGCTTTGGAGATGATCCCCGAACTCGACGCAATCTACAAACAAGAAGACGACGCGCGAGAGATCATCGACCTCGCACGCCGTCTTGAGGGCACGGTGCGCCACGTCTCCATCCACGCCGCCGGCGTCGTCATTTCGCCGCGCCCGCTCGATGAGTTCATCCCCGTCCAGTACGATCCGGGCGGCGAAAAGATCATCACCCAGTACGACATGCACTGCGTTGAAGACATGGGGCTTCTGAAGTTCGACTTCCTCGGCCTCAAAAACCTCTCCATCCTCGCCGACGCCATCGCCCTCGTCAAAAAGCATCATGGCGCCGAGATTGATATTGAGCGGATCCCCATGGACGACCCCGCCACCTTCAAGCTCCTCACCGAGGGGCAGACGATGGCGCTCTTTCAGTTGAACGGTGCGGGCATGACGCGCTACTTGAAGGAGCTCAAACCCACCTCCATCCACGACATCAACGCCATGGTCGCCCTCTACCGCCCGGGGCCGATGGCCTTCATACCCGACTACATTGCGCGCAAGGATGACCCCTCCAAGATCACCTACCTCGACCCGCGCATGAAGAATATCCTTGAGGCATCCTACGGCATCATCACCTACCAGGACGACATTCTCCTGATGGCTATTGGAATGGCCGGCTACAGCTGGGGCGAGGCCGACAAGTTTCGCAAGGCCATCGGCAAGAAGATCCCCGAAGAGATGCAGGCCCAAAAAGACAAGTTCATGAAGGGGTGTATCGACGGCGGCATGAGCAAGGAAGCCGTGCACGAGCTGTGGGAAAAGATCGAGACCTTCGCCGCCTACGGCTTCAACAAAGCGCACGCCGCGAGCTATGGCCGCGTCGCCTATCAGACCGCCTATATGAAGGCCAACTACCCGGCCGAGTATATGACCGCGATCTTAACCGCCGACGCGGGCGATGTGGAGAAGATCGCCGAGTTCGTCGCCGAGTGCCGCCGCATGGGTATCGCCGTCTTGCGCCCCGATGTGAACGAGAGCGAGGGAACCTTTGCCGTCGTGCGCGACGAGGCCGGCAAGCCCGCGATCCGCTTCGGCCTCTACTCCATAAAAAACTTCGGCAACGAGGTCGCCGATGCGCTGATCGCCGAGCGCAAGAAGCACGGCCCCTTCACCTCCTTCCCCGACATGCTCGCGCGCGTGAACCAAAAAAGTCTCAATAAAAAATCGTTTGAGGCGCTTATCAAATGCGGCGCGCTCGATGCGCTCGACGACCGCGGCACCATGCTCGAGAATCTCGACGACCTGCTCGCCTACCACCGCCAACACGGGAAGGCCAGCGAATCCCAGCACTCGCTCTTCGGCCTTATGGCGGATACCGCCACCCTCCCCACCCTGCGTCTGCGCAAGGGTAAGGCGGTGCCTACCGAAGAAAAGCTCCAGTGCGAGAAAGATCTCCTTGGCCTCTATGTCTCCGGACATCCGCTCGACAAACACGCGCGGCGTATCGAGCTCTTAAAACTTTCTCTCGGCCGCGTGCGCAAGTACGACGAGGGCAAGGTGGCGCGCGTCGCGGTCATTGTGGAGGAGGTCAAGGTCATCTTAACCGGCAAGGGCGAGCAAATGGCCTTCGTAAAAATAGCCGACTGGAACGACTTGCTTGAGGCCGTCGTCTTCCCCCGCACCTATGCCGAGGTCAAAGACCTCCTCGTTCCCAACCTGCCGCTCCTGATTGAGGGAAAAGTCTCGCGCCGCAACGATGAGTTGAGCATGCTCGTGGAGAGCATAAAGAAGTTGGTATAGAGCCTGTCAGATACCCTCGGTGCGTTGCACCCCTCTCACACCCCACGCTCAAAAAGATCCATGTCGGGTTTTCTTTTCATGGAGCTTCTCTTTATTCCTTCATTTCATCGATATCCTTCTCAACCTTCTTCTCCAACACCTTCACACTATCGAGATAGGCGCGTTCGACGTCGCTCAAGGTTTTTTGCTGATATTTTTTGTACTCCCCCTCTGCTTTCTCCATCGCTTGTTCGTGGCTAATCTTGCCTGCACCAAGCAAAAGCTCCTCTCCCGTTGAGGTGAGGATGGCATCGAGGTGCTTCACCCAATCCTCCATCTTCATCGGCACTTCACGTTCCGCTTGACGCTCGGCAAAGTCCAAATACCCGGAGACGATCTGCCCGAGGGCGCGCAGCTCCTTTTCATCCAAATAATTTTTTGCCGTTTTTACATCAGTAAGTCGCGGCTTTGATCCGACAAATGTCGTAAGTCCCATAAAATCTTTTTCCGCGTCGGCGCGATAATAAACGACTTCGGCGGCGGTATTGCCATGTACCGCATAGTGGACTTTATTTTGCACCTTTTTGAAAAAGTCTTGTGATAATTGAACGTCCTTATCATAATCAATACTCGTCGCATAGATTTCTAATATTTGGCGATAAAAGACCTTCTCGCTCGCGCGAATATCACGAATGCGCCCAAGGAGCTCCTTCCAGTAGCCACCGCCGCCGAGGTTTTTGAGGCGTTCGTCGTCCATGGTAAAACCCTTTACAATATATTCCCTGAGCCGTGCCGTTGCCCACTGACGGAAACGAGTAGCGGTAGCGGAGTGTATCCGATACCCTACTGAGATAACGACATCAAGGTTATAAAACTTTGTTTTGTAAGTTTTTCCGTCGGTAGCAGTATGTTCCAAAATGGAACTAACTGAATCCTCGTCCAATTCGCCACTTTCAAAGATATTTTGCAGGTGCTTGGTAACGGCTGGTCGCTGTACCCCGAACAGCTCGGCAACCTGGGCTTGATTAAGCCATACCGTCTCCCCTTGCATGCGCACCTCAAGGCGCGGCACACCACCATCAGCGGTATAAATAAGTATGTCGTTGTGTGATCCTGTTTCTTCCATACGTATTGGCATTGTATCACGTTCAAAACTCCTGATCCGCAGGTTCTATAGTGGTATAAAAAAACGCGCACCATGGTGCGCGTTTTGAGGATCATCTCTTTGTTTTAAATCTCTGCAGGAATCTCCCTCCCTGTTTTTTTACTTTTCCCCAAAAAGAATCTTGGGGTAAAAAGTTGTATTCCCTCATTTTTTTCCACCTCTCAGCCTTCTCCTCTTGGGTTATACCGCGCGCTCCCCTTCTTGATCCGCAACTGCAACAGCCATCACAATCTGACATACATCCTCCTCGGTTATAGGTGTTTGCGTGAAATCAGGCCTCACCGTACCACACACCCAGCAAAAAAACAACCACCCCTGTTCGGGTCGGTTCAGGCCGGTTCGGGATTATAAAATCGTAACCTAAAATGATGCACGTGCATCATTTTAGGTTACTGCGTTGCGGGGTGGTTTGTTCTCACGTACTATGGAGAAATATGGAAGAAAAAAACGAGCATCTACACGCTATTCGCCACACGCTGGCTCACCTGTTGGCGACGACAGCCAAGGAGTTTGACCCTGCCGTCAAGTTGGGCATCGGCCCCACGACGGATACCGGCTTCTACTACGACTTCCTCTTCTCAAAGACGCCCTCGGAGAGCGATCTTAGGGCGTTTGAAAAAAAGATGCGCGGCCTGATTGCCCGCAACCTGCCCATGACGGGGCGCGAGATCACCCTAGAAGAAGGCGAAGTACTCTTTGCCAACGAGCCGTTTAAGCTTGAGCTCTTGCGCGAGTACGCCACTGAGGGCAAGACCTTGACCGCCTACACCGTCGGCGACTTCACCGACCTGTGCAAGGGCGGCCACGCGGAGGCAACGGGAGAGATAGCAAGCGATGCCTTTACTCTCACCCACCTTGCGGGCGCCTACTGGCGCGGCGATGAAAAGAACCCGATGCTCACCCGCATCTATGGCCTCGCTTTTGAAAGCAAAACCGAGCTGGGCGCCCATCTCACGATGATGGAAGAAGCCAAGAAACGCGACCACAAAAAACTCGGCAAGGAGCTGGGGCTGTTCACCATCTCTCCCCTTATAGGCGCCGGATTGCCGCTCATCCAGCCCAAGGGCATGATCATCCGCAAAACAATTGAAGACTTCCTCTGGGACCTCCATACAGGCAAACACTACCATCGTGTCTGGACGCCGCACATCGCGCGCGAGGAACTCTACATAACCTCCGGTCATGCGGCAAAGTTCGGCGACGAGCTCTTCCGCGTCTCGGGCAAAGAAGAAAAGTTTATCATGAAGCCGATGAACTGCCCGCACCACATGCAGATCTTTGCCGACAACCACTTCTCCTACCGCGATATGCCGATGCGCTACTTTGAACCGGCGACCGTCTACCGCGACGAAAAGTCCGGCCAGCTCGGCGGGCTCACGCGCGTGCGCTCAATCACCCAAGACGACGGACACCTCTTTTGCCGCATCTCACACATAGAGAGCGAGGTATCAACGATCGTCTCCATCATCAAGTCCTTCTACACAACCTTTGGCATGATGGACGGTTATTGGGTCTCCCTCTCGGTACGCGACGACAATCGCGAGAAGTATCTCGGCGATGACGAGGTCTGGCAAACGGCGGAGGTGGCCCTTGAACGAGCGGCGAAAGAAAATAGCCTCAACTACAAGCGCGTCGAGGGTGAAGCCGCTTTCTATGGCCCCAAGCTCGACTTCATGTTCAAAGATGCCATCGGCCGAGAGTGGCAACTCGCCACCATCCAGTGCGACTTCAACCTCCCCGAGCGCTTTGATCTCTCGTTTATAAACGAAAAGGGCGAGAAGGAGCGCCCCGTCGTGATCCATCGTGCCATCTCCGGCTCTCTGGAACGCTTCATGGGCATCCTCATTGAGCACTACGCCGGCGCATTCCCCTTCTGGATCGCCCCCGTACAGATCGCCATCCTCCCTGTCGCGGCGGCGCATGCCGACCATGCCCGATCGCTCTATACCGCACTCACAGAAGCCGGCATCCGCGCCGAGTATCACAGCGAGGACGAGACGCTCGGCAAACGAATCCGCGCCGTCAAGACCCACAAACTGCCGTATTGGATCGTCATCGGTGACAAAGAGATTGAGAGTGGCGCATACGCTCTGGAGCATCGCGTGAAAGGACTCTCCGAACCCCTCGCGCACGACGCACTCATCGCGCGCCTTGTCGGCGAGAAGCACCCAAATGCGCAGTGAGACACGATAGAAAGCTCTGAACCACCCCCGGCGAGACGGAGGAGTGTCCGCCTTCAATGCAGAACTCCTCGCTGTTACCATCTCTACAACAAGCATTCCACACCTCTCCAGCCAACTCATGCCACACAAAAAAGACGACCTGCTCTCCGGTCGTCTTTTTTGTGTGGCAGACTCTAGCTTTGAAACTAGCGTTTTGACCACTGTGCGCTCTTGCGGGCCTTCTTCAGGCCGAACTTCTTGCGCTCTACTGCGCGGTCATCACGTTTGAGCAATCCGCTTTTTTTGAAACGCTTGCGCCATTCTTCCTCAAAAGCAACGAGGGCGCGAGAGAGACCATGGCGAACCGCCTCGGCTTGGGCATGGATGCCACCGCCCTTTACTTGCGCGGAGACGGCAAACGTATTCATGCCTTTGACCTTGTTGACGGGCTCAACGGGGATCATCCGCATCTCATCGGTAGGAAAGTACTGACCAACATCCTTTCCGTTGACGGTAAAGGCATTAGTACCGGCGTTATCTTCGGTGATACGCACGCGAGCGGTAGCCGTCTTGCGACGACCGATACCTTCGATGTACCGACCTCCTGCGAGCTTGGTGCTCGTCGAAGGCGCGCTGTGGGTGATTGATGCTGTTTCTTCCATAGAGAGATAGATTATTCTTTGACGACCAGTTTCTTCAAAACACGGTCCTTCATGCGATTGCGCGGGATCATGCCGCCGATGGCTTTTTTCAAAACTTCCGCGTATCCCTTCGAGGCAATGACCTTTTTCATAGATATCTCGCGAAGACCGCCAGGGTATCCGGAGTAACGTTTGTATATCTTTTCACCCTTCTTGCGCTCGTCGATGGCGAGGCCGGAGGCGTTGACGATCTCCACCATATCCAAGGACATTTGGTGACGTTGAAAATCGGGGGACATTTTGCCCATCAGCAACGCCGCCGCCTGACTGGCGACTCGTCCCAACTTCTTTCCTGATGCGTCTATCACATGTTTCATACTATGGTGAGTATCTTATATCATACTCTCGCGCAAAGCAAGAGCGGCGTCTTAGACAAATTCGATGAGTGCCATAGGGCTCGCATCGGTCGTACGCTTAGGGAGCTTAACGATGCGGGTGTAGCCGCCGGCTCGCTCCTTATAGCGAGGTGCTATATCTTTGATCAATGCGGATCCCCCCGTCTCACTGCCGAGACGAGCAACAAGAAGTCGGCGGGCGGAAATCGTCTCCCCTTTGCCCTTGGTCACCATCTTTTCGATGAATGGACGAAGTTCCTTCGCCTTTGCCTCGGTCGTGGTGATCTTGCCATGCTTTATGAGGGACAGCGCAAGAGAACGAAGAAGCGCCGCGCGCTGGTTGCGGGTACGTCCGAATTTTCTGTTGGTGTTATGATGTCTCATAGCGATTGATTAAAAATGTCGTGTGCAGGCAGTTTACAGTATCCTGTTATTTAAGCGTCAACCCGAAGTTACCGAGCGTGCGCTTTATCTCCTGCACGCCCTTCTCACCCAACCCCTCAAGGTCGAGGAGGTCTTCCTCACTCTTCTTGATCATGCCTCCCACCGTGCGAATACTTGCCTTGTCCAGAGCGTTGGCGGTGCGGGTCGAGAAGCCAAGCGTCTCAACTTTGGTCTTCAAGAACTCTTTGTCATCCTCGCCTCCTTCGGTCGCCTTTTCAATATGAACGTCTGCTGAGGGTAGAGGAAGCTCCCCCACCGTCGACATCTCCTCCTGAAAACCGACGATGGCCTGGAGCTGGCGGATCATAATATGGATCGCACTCTCAAGCGCCTCGCGCGGCATAATCGTGCCGTTAGTCTCGATGAAAAAACGGAGTTTGTTGTAGTCTGTACGGTCGCCGACGCGCATGTTCTCCACCTCGTAGTTGACGCGGCGGATAGGTGAGAAGACGGCATCAAGCGCAATAACGCCGATATCCACCTTGTCCTTCATAAGCACCTCTTTAGAAACATAGCCAAAACCATGTTCAAGAGTAAGCTCAATCGTAAGCGACACATTCTTCACGGTGATCTCGGCAATGTGCTGATCGGGGTTCAAGACGGAAACCTGCCCATGCGATACCATATCACCGGCAGTGACCTTCTTAGGACCTTTTGCGGAGATGGTTACGACCTGCGGTTCGCGCGTGTGCAACGCGAAGTTGATCTTTTTGAGATTAAGCAGGAGGGCGATAACGTCTTCTTTAACGCCGTCGATCGTTGAGAACTCATGACTGACGCCGGCAATCTTGACCGACGTGATTGCCGTACCCTCCAGTGATGAAAGAATGATCCTGCGAAGCGAGTTGCCCAATGTATGGCCGTAGCCGGGGTAGAGGCTGTCCACTTCATATACACCCGTAAAATCGCGTTCTGAAACGATTTTTGGCTTCGACGGAAGGATAATAGTGTAGTCAAGCATGGTGTTGTGAGAAAAGATGAATAATGCGCCAATGCGGTGCGCACGCTCCCAAAATGCTATGAACGACTGTAAAACTCAATAACGGGTCCCAGATCAAAAATCGCATCCTTGGCCTCGCTTATCGTAGGAACCCCCTCGACTGTTCCGGAACGCTTCTTTTCATCGAATGTCAACCATGACGGTGTGCGATGCTCTTTGAGACGCTCGGACAAGGTACTAAAGACGGGTTTTGCCTGGCTCTCCGTGCGGATCGCCACACTATCACCCTTCTTGACGTGGTACGATGGTACCGTCACGCGACGACCGTTGACCATGATGTGTCCATGGGATACCAACTGGCGCGCGGCCAAGAGACTCGGCCCGAGGCCAAGGCGATACACAACGTTATCAAGACGCGTCTCCAAAAGGCGATAGAGTTCGTCGGTTGTCTTGACGCCCTTTTTCATAAGAGCATCCTTGACATAACGTGCAAACTGCCGCTCCTGGACCATGTACGAATAACGAGCCTTCTGCTTCTCAAGAAGCTGAAGTCCGTAATCGGTCTTTTGAGAGAAGTGTTTACTCTTGCCCTGCGTCTTGGGTGCAAGAGAAAACTTTGAGCTCTTGCACTTGGGGAAGAGCGGTACTCCCAAACGACGTGCCAGTTTGAATTGCTTGATTTTTGCCATACGTGATGCGTGATAAAACTAGAAGGCGTTAGACGCGACGTGCCTTGCGCGGACGCGTTCCACCGAAGGGCACCGGTGTGCGATCTTTGATAGAGCTGATATCGATCCCTTTTGACGCAAACGACCTGATTGCCGATTCGCGGCCTTGGCCAACACCTTTCATGTTGACATCGACTTCCCTAATGCCGGCAAGCGTTGCCTTCTCGCCTATCACCTCGCCCACCTTGGCGGCGGCGAAAGGCGTTCCCTTCTTGGCACCCTTGAAACCAAGTGCGCCGCTCGACGACCATGCGAGCGCGTTGCCATCCTTGTCGGAGAGCACCATGCTCGTGTTGTTGAAGCTCGCCGTGATATGCACCGAGCCAGCGGCAATCTTGCGCTTGATCAACTTGGAAAGCGAGCGCGCCTTCAGTTCGTGCTGAAAACCACCTCCCGCTTTTTTAACTGTTCGTTTTTTACCCATAGGTCAATTACTAAAAGAGATCGTGAACTATTTCTTATCAACCTTCCTGCGACCCGAACCCATGGTCTTCCTCACGTTGCCGCGTACCGTGCGTGAATTGGTCTTGGTGTTCTGTCCGCGAGCGGGAAGTTTTTTGGCGTGGCGCGACCCGCGGTACGAGCCGGTATCCTTGAGGCGTTTGATGTGCGAACTCACCTCACGCTTGAGCTCACCCTCAAGGGTGTAGGACTCAATGTGTTTGCGAATCTCGCTCTCTTGTTCGGCGGTGAGATCTTTGGCACGAACATCAAAACTGACGTGGGCTTTGTTCAAAATGTCGCGGGCGCGGGCTGTGCCAATGCCATACATGACGGTCAAGCCGACTTCGAGGCGCTTATTATCCGGAATGGTGATACCTGAAACTCTCATGTGATATCTGATTGCTAGTGTAATAACTGAAAAACGGCGTATGCCCCGATTGGGCAATGCGCACTTAACCCTGACGCTGTTTGTGCTTGGGAGTTTTGCACAAAATACAGACACGGCCTTTTCGCCGTACCATTTTGCACTGTGCGCAAATTTTTTTTACTGATGCTCGTACTTTCATATGCAAGAACTATGCGAACCGATACGCATCACAGTCTTCTGGTAATGCGGCTCTTACCGCCGTAGTGATCAATGACGACCTCAACTTTGTCTCCGACGAGCACTTTGATCCTATGCATGCGCATCTTTCCCGCAAGATATCCCAGCGTCTCCTGTTCGTTCTCCAAACGAATGCGAAAGAGCGCATTGGGAAGTGCCTCGACGACAGTTCCAAGCCGCTTATCAAGATTGGTATTATTATTCATCTTGTCTGGAGAATAGTAACAGATTGGTGATATGAATGTCAACTGGGATAATGGGTGTAACGAGGGTTTTGAGAGGATTTCCATAATCACCTTACCTAGCAAGGATTTATGAGCTTTACTGCGTAAGGCTTTCTAAAAATACCACATTTTTATTACTGCGCAAGATTTTGTAGCATCGTCTTGATGGTGATATCCTCAACATCTTTTGGGAAGGTTTGTTTCCAGAAGGGTCGTATCGTACCGTCTGCTTTAGTGATGCCGGGGAAGCGTTCAAAGAGAATGTCTCTGAGTTCTTTGCGTGCAAGTCCGGCAACAGCACTCTTGAGCTCCGCCTCATTGAACTGCCATACGAAGAGAGGTGCTCCTTTGAGTGAGAAGGAGAAGGAGATAACGCTTGCCGGAGTGACGGTCTGTTTACTGACGATCCTGAAATCAAGTGTATCTACATTTTCGATCAGTACACGATCTGCTTCATTGAATTGAGGGATCACTTTGCGCGCAAGATAGTTACTCAACACCTCGGTGTTGAAGATCATGCCGTAGAGCGTTGCGGTTTGGGTGATCTTTGCCGTTTGAGCACCCTTTTCCGCTTCGGCAACTATCGGCTCGCCATAGACTAGGAAGACGGCATCGCTAAAGAGGGTAAAGCCCGCCGGCTTTTGCGCCTTTGCATCATCCATAAGCCGTGTAGAAATGGTATTTTTGAGAATCTCTTGCGCCTTTGTAAGTTCGTCGTGTGGCACAACGGGCATCATGCCTGAGAAGCCGCCGGAGAGAGGCGTCTTGGTCTTGGCATAAAAGCCGGCGAAGCGGGGGGTGTTTTTGAAACCCGGAATAGTGAACTCGGCGGACTCGGCATTGTAGCGATCTCCCGATTCGTCGGCGGTCACGACTGCCTCAACACTTCCGGGAGTTGCCTGTCCATTGACGGTCTTTTTGCCCGGAACATCGACAGAGGCGGAGATACGGTAGATGAGTCCGTCGGCACTCTCGAAGCGAGTGTTTTTGATGAGACGTTGGGTTGATGCGTCAAAGTTGTTGTAAATGACGATGGTTCCCGTAGCGCGACGCTCGACCTTCTCATTGGCGGTCGCAGGGACGGTAACGGAGTCGGTCTGTGCGAGCGTCATCGCCTCAAAAGGAATCTTGGAGGGATCGGCGTTTTTTTCGGCGGTAAAGAAGAAATCCAAGTCGGCGACGGATTGCCGAGGGGTTATGGTGAGGGTCGCATGCTCGAACATGGTGGAAATTGCGACAAAAAGCCCTATGAGCGTAGCGCCGGCGATACCCCAGATCATCCAACGGGCGCGGCCGCCACTGCGTACGGGGCGTGTGAGAGTCGCGGCATAGACGGGAGATCCGGCAGGGCGAACGACCGGACGCGTTACGGGAGGTGCCGGTCGAAGGGTCGGCCGCTGGATTGGCGGCATACGCGGTATCGCCACATCTTCTTCGTCGTGCGGGACGTCAGCAACAGAGGCGGGGCGGCGTACCGATTCGATCACCGTACGAGGTGTCGCTTCTGTCGCCGACTTCCTGGTTTTTTTGACGGGTACGATGATATCTTGCACTTTCTTTTGTGGCATAAGAATGATTGGTGCTATGTACGTGATGAACGAACGCGTCACAAGACGGCACATAGTACTAAAGCACCGTCAGGAGATGTCCCTCACAGTATAGCATAGTGCGTTGCGAGAGCATACAAACAGTAAAGCGCAAGGGTGTTTATAACTCACCGCGCTCACCTTATTTTTGATCGCGACGCATGATGTGCATGTGGAGCGCGTTAACGGCCAAGAACGGGTCATGCGGAGTCTCCTTGGGGAATTCCACAGTATGACGAAGTGCCGAGGCATGTAAGACTATGACCTTGTAGGTACCGTTTATTGAAGGCTGAATTTCTCTTTCAGCAGAACCAGAATGTTCAATAAGATTGACATACCTCTTACTGAAAGGATCGGAGACCGAAAGAAACACTCTGCCGGGGGCGAAAAACGATTCGGTAAGTCGGGCAGTCACTGTCTTGAAGAGCGAATACCACTCATGATCCGCACGCTCCATACTTTGCTCTATACCCGAGAGAAGTTGATCATGCGTCGCTCCGGTGAGATAGAGTGAAACGAGCGACGAAGCCTCGTGCGATGTGATATTGCCGTCCTTGGCAACCTCGCGAATATAGACATTCTTGCCGATGGGAAAGGAGACCGTCTCCACCAACGTGCCATCTTTCACGACGGCGACCTCGGTCATTTCTCCCGTGATATCTACGAGCAAAAAATCCTCTTCTTTGTGCCAAATATCGCGCACCACGGTAAAGAATGAGAGCATGAACGACCCGATGGAGACGTTGCGCGTGCGCAGGGAGAATGCTTCGCGTATACGCTCGCGCACGAAATCTGCGATCTGGCGCGGGATGAAGCTTGCGTAGATGATCATTTCCACCGCGACCCCCTGCTGACCGTTTATGCGCGAAACGCTGTAGCCGTTGACCTTCAGATCGGCGATGCGATGCTCGACAAGATCTCCCGCACCGCCCTCTCCCCCGTACTCTTTGGTGATTGCCGCAAGTTCCTGCGCCGCAAGAGTGTCGAGTAATGCCGGTGTAACGGTGAAGGGTTCATCGTGCGTATACGTAACCCTACGCGCATAGACGGATGGCCATGGTGCGGTAAAGGTGCAGTATGCAGCCACGGGCCGCGATGTGCCAAAACGGGTGAATGAGAGATGTCTGGCACCATTCTTGCGAAGATCATCGGCGACGGCGGTGAGTGCATCACCCATGATAAGAAAGAGACGATCCTGTTGCATTTCACGCTGTACTGCGACGGCATGTCGTACCGTATAGACGATGCGCGGCGGTTTCGCAGGGTTCACCATGATGAGCGACCCGCCAATACTTGCACTGCCGATATCAAAAGCGGCCACCAAAGCATCAGAAGAAGAACGCTGAAAAAGGGACATGTCCTCAGTATAGCATTATTCTTACCTCGCGATACCTTCTGCATCGGCGGCATTTTCGAGTGCATCAAGAAGCGGGTCGAGACCCCCTGCCATGATCCCCTCCACGTTGTGCCAACTCTCTTTGATGCGATGATCGGTTACGCGATCTTGGGGGGCATTGTAGGTGCGGATCTTTTCGGAACGATCGCCGGTGCCGATCTGGCCTTTGCGATTGGCGGCGTATTTCTTCGCCTCTTCCTCTTCGCGGAACGCCTCTAATTTTGAAATGAGGATCGCCATCGCCTTTTCGCGGTTCTTCAACTGACTGCGCTCTGAGGTGCACCGTACATCAATACCCGTCGGCGTATGTATCAAACGGACGGCGGTTTCCACCTTGTTGACGTTCTGGCCGCCGGCGCCGCCGGAGCGCGAGAACTCCATCTCAATGTCGGCGGGATTGATCTCCATCTTGTGCTTCTTGCGCACGGGCATGATGGCGACGGAGGCGGTGGAGGTGTGGATGCGCCCCTGCTTCTCGGTGGCAGGGATACGCTGGACACGATGCACGCCCGTTTCAAAGCGCAGGCGCTTGTAGACATCGAGCCCACGAACTTCAAAAGATGCCTCTTTGTAACCGCCCAATTCGCTCGTAGACTCATCGAGCGTTCGCCAACCCCAACCCCGACGCTCGGCATAGCGCGCATACATCTCGGCAAGCTCAAAGGCGAAAAGCGCCGCTTCCTGCCCGCCCACGCCTGCACGGACCTCCAAAATGATCTCGTTGGGAAAGCGGTCTTCCTCTTCTTCGGCGGCGATGATAGCGTCCATCTGTCCTTTGATGGCGGCCTTTTGCTCCTCAATGCGGCGCGCGTCGTCCACCGCCAGTTCGGCGTATGCAGGGTCGCTGTCGTTGAGGCGCGCGAGTTCTTCTTCCTCACGCACAAGAGCCGCGTACTGACCGGCGAGGAATTGCGTCTTTGGGTTGTCGGTATATTTTGTGAGATCCATGAATGGGATGTGTCAAGAGTATGCCATAGATACAACAAAAAAGCACACCCTTATGAGGTGTGCTTTGGGACATTGCCCGTCTTCTTGGAGGCCCAACGAGGAATATAACGTCTTGGGGGATGGTACCCCAGACCTACCATGTCTCCATCCTTGAAAAAAGCTCGCTCTCCTGTCTCCACATGGAGAGCGTTCGTGGAGATTTTCCCTCCCCCTATACCACGTCCTTGTTTGATCTCCTCCTTGATCCACCATCCCGGCAGATCCTTTTTTTCTTGATTTTTCCCCCCTTTTTTTCTTTGATCACCCTTTTGTGGTGATCGAAAAGAAAAAACCTGCCCAATCCCGACCTTTTTGAAGGTCGGGGTTCTATCTGCTTCCATAATCCGACCCTCCAAAAAAATAATTAAATCTGTTTCAGAGTATAACACATATACAAAAATAATGCAAGTGGTGTGTCGTCTCCTCCACAAAAGCCGCCCTACGGGCGGCTTTTGTGGAGGAGACGGTGTAACCGGTATTAGGCGGTCGTCGTCTCTGCGCCTTCTGCGACAGAGGCGGCTTCTTCCTCGCCCTTTTTGGCGTTCTTCTTGGCGCGGGGCTTCTTGGGCTTCATGGTCGCCTGCTTCTCCTTGGCGGTCTCACGGCGAGCCTTGAACTTCTCCACGCGGCCGGCGGTGTCTACGATGCGCTCCTCACCCGTGTAGAACGGATGGCAGTTACTGCACACCTCGACATTGATCGCTTTAAGCGTCGAGCCGACGGTGAACGCATTGCCACAAACGCATGACGCGGTGATGACGGGGTTATAGGTTGGGTGAATATCCTTTTTCATACCTTCTTGTGAATATCTATGTATACTACAAACCTAATTGGATTTCAAGATGTCAATGAGTTCTTGAAATTCGGCGGCGTAGGCGAGCACATCCTCGCCATAAAAAGCATAGGCTTTCTTGGTGGCGTTCTTCCATCCGGCAAAGTACCGCAAGGCGGCGAGGCGCTCGGCGGCCTCCCCTCCCTTCGCCGCGCCATTGTCCTTCAGGAGGACGGCCGCGGCCATAAAGGCATCAAGCGGTATCCATGGATTGGGCGGCGTGTGGCCGGAGAGGGTTGCAATACGATCCTCGTAGAGGATCCACGTGGAGGGGATGAACTGCGCCGGACCCATCGCCCCTCCCCACCCGTACCAGGGCTTCTTGGAGACGGGCATATCGTCAGGGTTGAGCCCGAGACGACGCGTGATCTCGAGGAAGATCGGCTGATCGCGCGTGGGGTGCATATCCACACGCCAACTGCCGGTGCCGATATACTCGCCCAAGCGCGACTCGTTTTTGATCAGGCCAAGAATGAAGGCGGGGCGCACGCCGGTCTTCGCGGAGGCGAGGTTGGCGTACTCAAGAGCCTTTTCAAAAGGGATCGCCTCCGAGCCGCGCAACGAAAAGAGCTGACTGCGAATGGACGCGGCGCTTCGTTTCTTTGCCTCAACGATCTCTTGATACTTCTTTTCTTCACCTTTGGTTGCATTCAAAAGTTGACGTTTCTCGGTCTTGTCGGCTTCAAGGCGAATCTTCTGGAGTTCCTGCAAACGGCGGAGCTCCTCCTCTTCCTGCTGGTTGTCCTGGAGGTATTCCTGCTCCTTGGCCGCCGCCTGTTTGGTCTTATCGATCTGTATGAAAGAATCCTCCAAGGAGGCCTTGATGGCGGTGAAACTCTCCACATCCTCAAAGAATCTGGAAAGATTTTTGGTGCCCAGCATCACCTCGACGAGCGTATAGGAATCCAGCTCGCGCGTCTTGCGCAAGAGCTGTCCGAGGGACTCCTTTTGCCTGCCGAGCTTATTGTTGAGCTCGGCGATGGTTTGGGATTTGAGATCAATCTCGCGTTTAAGTTTACTGATCGCGAGGTTGCGCGCCTTGATACTCAACTGTGCCGACTGGATCTTGGTATCAAAGATCGTGATATCACGCTCCAACGAGACGGATTGACGTTGTTTCTCCTGCAAGACCTGCTGCTGCACCTCGATTTCTTTTTCCAAACCCGCCAATTCCTGCTCAAGTTGAGCTCGCTTTTCCAAAACACCCTGATCACCCGTCTGCCCAACCACGGTAAAGGGCGCACATGCTATGCATGCTACCATCAGATACGCTGTCAATTTTTTAGAAACATCCCCAAACACAGATAGTGTGACGTTTCATTTCGAGAAACGCCTGTATGTTCACCCAGTATAGCATACCCGGGCGCAACCAACGAAAACACCCGTTATTGGCGGGTGTTTTGCAAAGAAACCAATGAGTGAGATTATGCCTCGGCGTCCTCTTCTTTCTTGCCTTTCTTCTCTACGGCGACGGCGGCGGCATCAAAAGTTGCGGCAGGTGCCTCTTCTTCAGCGGCGGCACTGCCGATCAGTGCGACGACCTCATCGGCATCGGCGACGGCGACAATACCTGAAGGGAGGACGAGGTCGGCGATGGTGATGTGATCTTCAAACGTGCGAAGTACGCCGACATCTACCGTAACTTCGTGGGGCAGGTCTTTGGGCAAACCTTTGACGGTGATCTCGTGCATGACTTTGACGAGGATACCGCCCAGCTTCTCGGCGGGAGCGGTGCCCGTGAACTCAAGCGACACATCAACCTCGACGGGCTTGTCGGCCTCGATAGCATAAAAATCAACGTGGATCGGGGCGCTCGTTACGGGGTGGAAGGCGACATCGTGGATGAGCACATTGACCTGCCGTCCGGCAACATCAAGCGTGACGACGCTCGACTCGCCGGCCTCCTTGTAGACCTTGCTGAAGACACTCAGCGGGATCACGATAGAGGTCGCCTGCTCCTTGCCGCTATAAAAGACAGCCGGAATATTTCCCGCCGCGCGAATGGCGTAGGGCTTTATGGAGATGTCTCGCTTCTCTGCAGTAATCTGTACCATGCGCAGAATACTATCATTGCGGTAAAAAAAATGCAACGCCCTCAAACCTATTTAGAACCTACTTAGAAACCCGATTTCTAAGTAGGGGGCGAAATAGCATGAAAAAAGCCCGATATCGTGAGATTCGGGCCTGAACGAAAGAACTACTCCTTGTTTTTTGGCTGAAACGGGAGCACCTTGCGCCCCGTTGGTTTTGTCGCCGGGGCTTTGGCGGTAGATGTTACCGAGACATGTTTGGGTGGGTTGTCGGCGGCGATCTGATTCAACGCCTCCCGAAGTTTTAAGAAACTATCCTGCATCATCGCCGCCAGCTTTAAACAAGCCGCCATAGGTGTCTTTGCTTTGCGGCGCTCCATGTCTATCTTGAATTGCAATCCTTGCAGTTTTCGACGATGTTCTTCCGGCGCGGAGTTCAGTATCTTCTCAGTCTCTTGGCAACGATACTGTTCCAAGAGTTGAGGATCCTTTTCCCCGAGATACATAAGTGTCTCGACAGGCAAAGCACTCTCTTCCGTAAGTTGTTGTATCTCGGAAAATTTTGCATCCGTGACGCCGATATGTTTCTCATCCCAGAGGACAAAAATCACATGGTCCATGGATCGGCTATCCGATTCCGAAAAACGGATGATGGTTCCTTTACTCCCATCCTTGATCCACCCGTGATTTTTCCCCACCACTCGATCCAAAATTCGAGCGGATCGTACTGGTGTTAGACCATACTCCATTCCCACAATCCTGCCGCTTTCATCCCTGCGCGGCGTGTATATATTGAACTGCTCGTTCATATACTCACCTCTCTATTTGTGAAAAAACAACCAACTATACTTTCCGTACAGTACCATATATTTTATGAAAATGCAAGTTCTTCATTAAAAAGGGCTCCTCATTCATATCGCAGTGCCTCAATGGGGTCTTTGCGGGCGGCTTGACGCGCAGGGTAGATACCGAAGACAAGCCCCACCGCGGCCGATACGGAGAGTCCGAGCCATACGGCGGAGAGCGGAAAGACAAACTGCCAATCAAGGCCTGCAAAGGTGCGCAACGCTAGGGTCAGCCCATAGGAGAAGAGGGCGCCGAGGATAACCCCGACCAAGCCGCCCACACCGGTCAAGAGGATCGCCTCGACGAGAAATTGCTTGAGAATATCGCCTTCCGTCGCCCCGATGGCCTTGCGCAAGCCGATCTCGCGCGTCCGCTCGGTAACGGAGACGAGCATGATATTCATGATGCCAATCCCGCCGATCACGAGCCCGATGGCGACGACGGACGAGAGGAAGGCGGTGAGCGCCCCAAGGATTGTCTGTACCTGCTCGACGACTCCTTGCTGGGTAACGATGAAGAAGTCGTCTTTGGCGGGGCTTGAGATGCGGTGTGCCTCGCGGAGCGTCGCCTCTATATCCACCACGGTTCGGGCGACGGCATCGGGCCCCGTCGTCCGCACGATGATCTCATGATAATGATTGATACCGAGCAAATACTTTTGTGCGGCGGTATGCGGCACGACCGCCACCTCATCAAAATTAAAGATGCCCGTCTGCCCTTTGGATGCGAGCGTCCCGATCACGCGAAACGAACGATCCTTGATCCGCACATATTCTCCGATCGCGGTCGCATCGCCAAAAAGCTCACGCCGTACCTTGGCACCGATAACGATGACCGCCGATTGATCGCGAATATCATGCTCGTCAAAGAGACGCCCCTCGGCCAAACGCACCCCAAAGGCGTCGACGAAAAAAGCCACGGTGCCGCCGATAAGGGTGGGGGTGAAAGTCTCGCCCCGATAGGACAAACTTCCGGGTACGAGGAGTACCGGCATCACGTCGACGATGTAAGGAGCGTTCTCCTTGCGTTGCAAAAGCTGAACATCCCGATTCTTGAGAGAATCGGAGAAGAGCGTCTGCCCGACATCGGAAGGGCCTTTCGGCTCGCGGCCGGGCCGGATGATAATCGTCTCGGCACCCAGATTGCCGATCTGACTTATAATCAATCTCTCGGCGCCCTTGCCCAAGGACATCATCATGATAACGGCGACGATGCCGATCACGATACCGAGCATGGTGAGCGCGGAACGCGCCTTGTTGACGACGAGCCCCGCAACGGCCGTTTTTAAAATATGTGCGAACGACATGGGGGTTATTTACTGAAATCTCCCGCGGCGTGGCGGTGGTCGACTTGTTTGTCTTCGGCGATCATGCCGTCGTGGAGGCGAATGATGCGGCCGGCATGGGCGGCGGTATACGTTTCGTGGGTGATGAGGATCACCGTCCGCCCTTGTCGTTCGTTCAGATCCTGAATGATCTTCATGACCGCGCCACCGGAGACCGAATCAAGACTGCCGGTCGGTTCATCGGCGAGGATGATCGAGGGGTCGGTGACCAATGCTCGGGCGATGGCGACCCGCTGGCGTTCGCCGCCGGAAAGCTGGCTCGTTACATGCCCGATGCGGTGTGTCAGGCCGACGGACTCGACGGCGCGCTCTGCCCGATCGTGCCACTCATACTCAGGGATACCCGAGTAGAGAAGAGGCAACATAACATTCCTAAGCACGGTCGTGCGCGGCAGAAGATTGAACATCTGAAAGATAAACCCAATCTCTTTGTTGCGAATGCGCGCCGCTTCGACGGGACTGTACGATGCAACGGGAATGCCGTGCAGGTGATATGTCCCCGAACTGGCGGTATCAAGAAGGCCGAGAATATGCAGAAGGGTGGACTTGCCCGAACCGGAAGGACCCATCACCGCGGTAAACTCCCCTTGTGCGATACGAAAAGAAACCTCACGCAAGGCAGGCGTCGGCGCGCCGCCATCGTAGGTCCTGGAAAGCTTGTCCACCGTGATCACGTCCATATCCGACAATCAGCGAGTAAAGACGATCACCCGATCGCCCAAAGAAACTCCCGAGGACACCTCGACCATACCATCACTGCCGCGAACGCCCGTAACAATATCTCGTTCTTCAACAATGGTGTCATCGTTCAAAATGCGCACATAGATCCGCCCTTCGCTTTCTATGACAGAACGGCCCGGCACCGCTACGACCCCTTCGCGACGCTCCGTTTCTATGATAATAGTCGCCGTCATGCCGGAACGAATATGCTCATCGGGAGTGGTGAGTATGAGGGTTGTTTTGTAGGTCGGCACTCCTTCGATGATCGTCTCGGCCGATTCTATGCTCGTAACCGCCGCGGCAAAAAGGCGCAGGCCGTCATAGGCGTCAAAGGACACGCGCGCCGTATCGCCGATCGCAAGACTGACGACATCCGTCTCGGGCACGAACATTTCAATCGTAAGTGCCGCATCGGCGGAAAGCCGCACGATAGGCTCGTGCACGCCGACACTCTCCCCCACCGTAACATTCTTTTTGTCCACAACGGCGTCGAACGGTGCCGAGAGTGCAGTCTTGTTGAGGCGAGCATGTGCGCGGCGCAAAGCGGCGCGCGCTTCGGTGAGCTTTGCCGCGGCGGCGAGGCGATCCTCTTCGCGCAGAGGTGCCTCAGTAAGCGCGAGCGTACGACGCACGACTTCAAGCGAAGAGACTCCCGATCGCACCGCCGTCTGCGCCGCCGTCAGTGAACTAAGGGCGGTGTCTATCTGCGAGCGCGCCGTGCCGATATCGGTACGGTATCCGTCGATTGTCGCTTGCGATTGCGACGTGTCCGCCTTTAAACTGTTCACGGCGAGGGCAACCGATGCGAGGTAATCACGTACCGCCCGCAGACGATTGACAGAATTTTCAAGTGCCAACGAGAGCATCGCGGGACCGGCAGAAGCGGCAAGGGGCACCTCCCATGCGACAAGCACCCCCTCGATCGTCACGCGCCCGCTCTCAATCACCTGGCGTAATTGGACATCCGACAGAGAGAAGGTTACTTGAGGAATGTTCGTGCGCGGATTATCAAAGAATTGATCGACCTTGTTGCGAATAGCGTCATCGGCCGCCGTATATGCATCGCCGAGGGCGTCCACGGCGGAGCGAGAGGCGTCTTCCAAGGATTGCTCGGCGGCAACGACTTTTGCCCGATCAAGCTGGATCGCTTCGGTGCGCGCTCCCGAGATGAGGAGATCGTACTGTGCTTCCTGATAGGCGGCGGTTGCTCGCGCCTGATCGAGATCGGCTCGTATATCGTCGTTTATGAGTGAGGCGATAGGATCACCCGCGTCAACACGGTCTCCCACCTCCACAAACAGAGCCGCGAGCGTACCTGCTTGATCGAATGAAAGATCAATGCCGGATGCGGGCTTCACATGACCCGTCACCGTCACCTCGCGCACCACGTCGGTCGTGGTGGCAACGACATACTCGTAGGCCTCCGCACCTTCCTCCTTGCCCGCGATGAAGAATCCGCCAATGGCGAGCACCACCCCCGCACTTATGGCCCACCCGAAGATGGGAATGCGCTGTAGAATATCCATGATTTATTTTTTGCCTCCCGTCGGCACGGTTTGTAGTGCGACTCGTATGGGCCAGGCGACGTAGAAGGTCGTCCCCTTTCCCTCTGTGGATTCAAACCAGATGCGACCGCCGATGTTCTCGATGAACTCCTTTACAATATATAATCCAAGACCCATGCCTTCAATAGCGGACTTGTCGACGACGTTGCGCGCCCTGAAGAAACGACCAAAGATATGTGCCTGATCCTCACGCGGGATGCCGCACCCCGTATCCGAGACGCTCGCGATGATCTCGTCCTTCACTTTGCGGATTTTGACAGTGATTGAACCGCCTGAGGGTGTGTATTTGACGGCGTTTGAGAGTAAGTTTTGAAAGACCATCTCCATGAATTTTTGGTTTTCCATGACGGCGGGGAGAGATGTATCATAATCGGTCGCCACCTTCAGCTTCTTTTCGTTGACGTTGGGTGCAAGGTCTTCCAAGGCCTTCTCGATAATATGAGGTATGACGATGATATCCCGCTCCGCACCGATCATGCCGCGCTCGATACGCGAAATGTCCAAGAGAGCTTTGATGAGGGAGAGCATGCGCTCACTGCCTTGATAAATAGCAGACAGAGTATCTCGCTGTGCATCAGTAAGCGGCCCGGATTGCCCCGAGATGAGCATCTCAGTATAGAGGCGGATACCGGTAAGAGGCGATTTGAGTTGATGGGAAGCAAACGAGACGAAGTCGCTCTTTTGCCGTTCTATCTCGCGCTCTTTGGTCACGTCCCGAAAGACGACAACAACACCGGTAAGACCTCCCGCGGCATCGCGCAGTGGAGCCGCGCCGACGACGACCGGCATGCGCGTTCCATCCTTGCGCAAAAGCGCTGTCTTGCCCGCTATCTCGTGCACCGCGCCGCCGACAAAGGCCGTCTTGATTGCTGCGCTGTAAGGCAGTCCCGTCTCTTCATAGACGAAACGCAAGACAGACTGATAGGGCTTTCCAACCACCTCGTCTTTGAAAAATCCCGAGAGGATACTGGCGGCATCGTTGAAGATCAGGACACGCGAAGCGGTATCTACCACAAAGATGCCCTCGCCGATGCTCTGCAAGATTACTCCGAGCTTGCGCGTCTCTTGTTCTGAATGATCACGTTCACGCTCAAGATCCTCTAATATATTGAGAGTTGCACTCTTGATGTCGCGCAGGTCGCTTATGGTATGTGTCAGATCGCCCTCCTTGCCGACCAACGCATCGCGCATTCGCTCGGCATTTGCCAGTGCGTCTTGCAGATCAGCTTTTTCTTTGAGTAGTGTCTTGTACGAGCGCGCTTGACGATACATACCACAGAGCAGGAAGGCGACAACACCTGTGATCACAGCGATAAAGAAAGGTTTCGTCATGGTAGATCAATCCTTGATTACATTATACCACGATGAAAAAACCACTGCGTTGAAAAAAGTGCATAACCTTCACACAAAAACGTGTCAGAGCCGAATGCCGGAGAGCGCGATCTGATCAAGCGAGCGGTTACGGTGCATCAGCTCGTCGTTGCGCACCAGACGGAAAAAATCCAACTGCGTCGGCGCAACCCTGCCATAGAAGGTGAGAAAGTCGCTCTCTACCGGCTTCTCTTTGAGAGCCGCCTGCCACTCGGTAATAAAGCGGTCGTATTGTTCAAAGGCGTGATCTTCAAACAGTGCATTCAACTCAAGCGCCCAACGACGATGTACGAGGTAGAGCACATAGGCGGCCCAAAAATACATAAAAGCAAAGAACACGGGGATAAGCGTCGTACGCATGAACGAATGGGCGCACTCCTTCTTGGCGATGTGCGATATGACGATGACGTGCATCGTCTCGTTGTCCTGGGCGTGCCGTGCAAACGCCGAAAAACGCGAGAGACGGATCGCCTTCTTCTCTTGAGAGTAAAAAAGGGTGAGCAGTGTGTAAGCGGCCGACTCCCACGAGTGATACGGCACGCGCGCGATGATTTCAAGCGCACGAAACTTGATATACGAGGGGCCTTCGCCATACACGATGTTGCCCAAGCCGATAAGTATGCGGCCGAAGAAGCGCGAGACGCGGGAATACTGATAGCCGTCGTGGCGGGCCTTCTCCTCCGCGCGCGCGGCGTCGTCGTTTAAGGCAATCGCCGCGGCTTCTTCATGATGTTTGTAGGTTGCAGATAACATATGAGGCGGGGATCAGATCGCTGCGCGGTCGGCGGCGCGCCGCATAAGAACAATACTCATAATGACGATGATAAGCACAAAGAGCGACCATGCCATGAGCGGGAAGGTTATATACCCGAACTCAAAGACGATGCGTTGTCCGCAATCTCCCCCGCCCGCAGGACATGGCAACGGACTACCGCTCATTTGCAGGTAGTGTTGGTAGAGGGCGAAGAGCGATCCGAAGGACGAGAGGGCTATGAGATATGCGGGGGTATAGCGCGTATCTTTCATGAAGAGCGCGAGGGGTGCCACAATCGCCTGCGGGTAGAGGAAGATGCGCTGGAACCAGCAGAGCGAGCACGGCACGAAGCCAAAGACCTCCGAGTAGAGAAGCGTGAACGCGGTGCCGAAGACGGCAAGTGCCGCAACCAGCGACATACCCCACGCCGCCACGCGATTGAGTGCCGCCGTACGGCGCTTCGCAATGCGCTCGTAGACCAGTGAACCGAGCAGGCAAAGAATCGCGACCTGCATCGCGACTGTGCCGAGAGCGAGGAGGAAGTTGAGTTGAACAACCGTCGGGTTCATAGATCACTCCTCAAGCGGCAGTGCGCAGGAGGTTTTTTCGGCAAGTATCTTCAACGGGATCTCGCCCGTGGTCGTTGAGCCATCGCCAAAGACCCATGTCGGGTAGGTGGTGATGGCCAAATCCTTACAGCCGGTAAGTTGGCCGCGGCCATCTGGCGTGGAACACTCCGCATACGGGAGCAGTTTTGCCGACCTGCCGAACATGGCCTTTTGGTTCTGGCAGTGCGGGCACCAGAAGGCGCCGTAGAAGGTCGCGCCACTCTCTTGGATGCAGGCCGCAAAGCCGTCCAGTTTGCTCGGGGCGCGTTCTTTGGTGGCGACCATATAGATAACACCCGCAAGAGCGAGTACGATGATGCCGGCCACGATACGGTTTGAACGCGATTTCATATATGGGCAGTATACTACAGCGGAGCGTACGTAGGAAATCCTGTTTTACCTCTCTTTGATCATGTCCCGTTCTATATCCTCCACCGTGCCGCCAATCTTTTTTCCGGGGTTGAAGACACCCAAAGGATCAAAGATGTCTTTCACTTCTTTGAAGAGTGCGACCATCTTTTCGCCGAACATCATCGGCAGATAGGGCGTGCGCATGATGCCATCGTTGTGCTCGCCCGTTATGGAGCCGCCATATTCTACGACGAGCGCATAGACCTTGGGCGCCAGCTCGGTGATAATCGCACGCGCGGCAGGATCACTCAAATCCATAAGCGGGATGATATGAAAGTTGCCGTTGCCGACATGCCCCGCGATAGTGTAGATGAGATGATGGTGCTCCAAAAGCGCGGTGAGGCGCGGTAGAAACTCCGGATAAAAATCAGGGCTCACGACGAAGTCGTCGATGAAGGGTGCGGCGTAGAGGCCGCTCAAATTCTTGCGCAGGAGGGCAAAGCTCTCGCGCCTCACGATCCAATACTTTCGCGCCGACACCGAAGAGGAGGCGATACGCGTAGAGACAGGGAGATCGGCAAGGGCCTGCCGCGCCTCGCGGCACTTCGCCACCGCCTCCTCTTTCGTATCTTCGGCAAACTCGGCCATGAGGATAAGCCGCGGCACGCCGCCCGTTGCCGCCATCCATACCTCGGGAATGAATGAAAGACCGAGCGACGCCGCACGGATAAGACCCATCTGGCGAAGCATGTGAGGAAAGAAACGCACGGCGAGCTTGAGGGTGTGGTCATCGTAGGATTCAAAGGATTCCGGACCATACCCGAGCACGCGACGAACGATCTCGGGAACCGCGTTAAGGTCCTGCAAGAATACGATGAGCATGGCGCGATGCTCTTTGGGGCGAACAAGCGCAAGGCGTGCACCCGTCACGAGCGCGAGCGTCCCCTGCGAACCGACGATGAGTTGGGTAAGATCAAACATGCCGCGCTTGCGGTCGATCACATTCCAAAGTGCATACCCCGCAGAGTTCTTAGGTACCTTCGGGCGGGCCTCCTCAATAGCTGATGCATGATCGGTAAGCAATCGCTCCATGCGGCGATATATCTCGCCCTCCAAACCCGCGCGTTTCTTTTTCTCCTCCAATTCCTCCCGCGAAAGGGGTCGGAGCACCGCCTTCGTACCATCCGACAAGACCACATCCAATGAGCGTATATAGCGCTCGGTCTTGCCGTACTTGAGGGTGCGCTCGCCGCCTGCATTGTTGGCGATCATGCCGCCGACGGCACAGATATCCTTGGATGCAGGATAGCTGGGCAGAAGGAGACCCCAAGCAAGAGTCGCCCGCTCCAAATCGCGATAGTACGCGCCGGGCTCCACCGTTATCTCATCATGTTCTACAGGACCGATATGGTTTACGTGTTCAGTGAACGACATGACGATCGAAGACGTAAGCGGGCCGCCCGTCATGTCCGTCCCCGCGGAACGCGCCGTGATGGAGATATTCTCCCCCGCCGCCCGCTTGCCGTGGACACATCTCACCACGGCGGCAACATCGGCCGTATCGCGCGGGGCAACGACAGCACTCGGTATGCGCTCAAAGATACTGGTATCGCGGCTCACACGGCGGCGCGCCGAGGGTTCTATCGTCGCATCGGCGCGCACGCGCAAGCAGGTGGCGAGCATTTCATGGAGTTGATTGGGGGTCATGCCCTTAAGTATAAAGTATGACGTAGGAAGTATGAAGTACCATGTAGCGTCTGTCAGACTACCATGATACAAAAAAACCGCCGGCGCAGGTGCGCGCGGCGATTCAAGGTCATGTGTTGACCCCTATAAAGAGAGTTCCTTTCGGATAGTATGTCGTCTCATCCCGATGACAGCATGACAGACTATACACTGCCGGATCCCAGATGAGATGCTTTCCTTGCTCGTGGAGTGCCACGATCATGCCGACACGCTTCTGCGTTTGCAGAAGATTTCGCGCATGATTGAGCTCATCCAATCCTCCATGCGTCACGCTCATCTGATAGAACGCATTCCGGACCTCAAAACCAGAGATTTTCTGGTTAAAGGCGATAATGGCATAGGTACCGCCTCCATGTACTACATTAAAACAGGTTTTCTCTCTGTCCACACAGAGAGGCAAGACATGTGCTGAAATCATCACTATCTCCTTTTAAGTAAGATACTCTACGGTAGATATAACATCACATTATTATATAAGTCAATTTTTGCGGGTGAATTCCCTCCCCGCATAACCCAAGATACATATTGCATATATGCACATTATTGTATACAATAATGACACATCCCAGTCTGGTGATACGGTTCGGTTTTGCTTTTGCAAAATGTCTGGTAAATTCCGCATCATCAAAACGGATTCTCAAAACCCGCTCCCAGCATGCTATGGGAGGGGGTTTTACTTTTCAATGATCACGGTTTGTGGAAACAAGATATAAGGTAGAGTGTTTTATTACCACGCTCGTCCCTTTCTTCGCGCAAATGTACTGTTACTGTTTCTCCTCTGCAAGCACAACCCACAATCTCAAAACACCGATATCCATCCAGTATTTTTTCAGAATAGCACCGTGCCCCTTTTATAATATCCAGAGCAACAAAAAACACCTTAAATCGCAAACCGGCATCTTTTCTCCTCTCATTTGCCTCTATAAATTTTTCCAATGAAACAAACCTGCGCAAAACACCACATCGCTGTTGTGATTTGCATGCAATATGACGCTCAATCTCTTTCTTATTCTGTTGCTTCGTAAGCGAGGAGACAGACTTTGAGGATTGATGGATACTGTCCATAATCCCGGCATTGTAGTACTAACCATTCTTCCGCGCATAGACCACGATACTGCGGCGTTTGAAGGCGCGGCCCGCCTTGTCGCGATGGCGGTAGGATTTGATAGTCTTTACCACTTCAAAATACGGCGCGAGCTCCTCGGCAAGATCTTCTTCGGTATAGACGTGCTCCATGATGCCGATCTTGGGGTGGATGTAGGAACCATCTTCGGAAGCCGGGTGATCGCGCAACATGCGTTCGGCGTGCAGGTCGCCCTCGCGGAGAAAGGTTTTGAGAAAAAGCCAACCGTTCGGTTTTAGGATACGCGCCTCCTCCGCACGCAAACGATCGCGCCCCGCCTTGGGGAGCACATGCGACGCCATCGCGTCGATGACGATCACATGCGACTCATCAGTGAGCAAAACAGGATCGGCGAGCGAACGCACTTCATATGAGAGGTGGAGCCCCTCACCAAGCGATCGTGCCTGTGCGATCGCCTCTTGTGAGATATCAAAGCCCGCCCCGCCTATGCCATAGGTGCGTGCAAGATGGACAAGATTGCGCCCGTTGCCACAGCCGAGGTCGGCGGCGCGCTCATCCGGCGAAAGCGCCGCCGGATCATGCCGCTCCAAAAACCGCGTGAACTTCACCACATCCTCGCTCGGTTCCGTTGAGAGCGCGAGGTTCTGTGCGCCCGCATATTCCTTGTCCCAAAACTGCTTGCCCTGCTTTGGGTTCTTTTTAGAAAATGCCTGCCCGCCTCGACTGAACCTTTGTGATGTCGGGTGGGACCGTTTTCCGTGTCGTGCCATATGTGCCCATTCTGCCACAGCTCGCCTATGATGACAAATGAAACAAAGTATGGTATCGTTTCACCTATTATGGCATCACACGACAAAGCATACATTTACGGCAAGCATGCCGTAGCCGAAGCCCTCACCAAAGCTCCCCATGCACTGGAGAAGGTCTTTTTGGCGGAGGACTTTCGCGATGACGAACTGCGCCTCTCTCTCCAGCGCGCGCATGTGCGCATCGGCGTCCTCTCGGCGAAACAAACCGCGAACAAGGAGATCGAGCAGGCGGCTCATCAGGGCGTGATCGGCGTCATCGACCCGAGCAAGCTCATGCGCGAATACCACGACTTCATGCGTTCGTTCGCGGCCACCCCCAACACACTCTTCGTGATCCTCGGCGAAGTGCAAGACCCGCATAACGTCGGTGCGATCATCCGCTCAGCGGCGGCGTTTGGCGCATCGGCTATCTTTATGCCGGAGCACAACCAAGCGCCCATCACTGGTACCGTCGCCAAGGTCTCCGCGGGCATGGTCTTCCATATTCCCCTCGTGACGATCGGCAATATCAATACCACGATCGGCGACCTCAAAGAGCGCGGCTTCTGGATCTACGGCCTCGCCAGCGAGGCGACCGAGATGATCGGCAATGAAGCATTCGACACGCCGTCGGCGCTTATCCTTGGCAATGAGTCAACGGGTATTCGCGAAAAGACGCGCGAGCACTGCGACAAGCTCCTCGCCATCCCCATGGCAAAGGGCTGCGAATCGCTCAACGTCGCCGCCTCCGCCGCCGTCGCCATGTACGCCTGGAGCGTGAAGCATCCGAAGGTAGTCGGTAAATAATTGAGGAGGTACAAAAACAATGGGGAGGTACGCCTGAAAAAGTCCTCGGGTCGCTTCGCTCAACCAGACATTTTTCATACGCACTCCCCATTGTTTTTTTCGCCGCATATCTAAACACACAAAAACCGCCGAGGCGGTTTTTGTGTGGGTGGGTACTCCATCTACATATGTTCGGGTGTCTTCTTCAGTAAGAGATGATCAAGCGACCACCTCCCCGCCCCTGTGATCATAAGTGAAAGGGACATGGCAAGGAGGAGAAGCGCGAGCTCATACCCTCCATCCTGCACGAAGAAGCCGTTCTTCCAGTGCACCAACGCCACCGCGACGAGCATGTTGATCGCAAGCAGTTTGGAGACCCAGTGCGTCAGCAATCCGACGATGAGCAAACCGCCGCCCACGATCTCCAAGTAGACGATGAACGGCCCAAAAAAAGCGGCCATGGGCACATTCATACTGGTAAGAAAACCTGTGAAGCCCTCAATGTTTGGGTACTTCATCCACCCATGCATGATAAAGGCGAGACCTGTAATGAAGCGCAGAATAAGCGGCGAGAGATCCTGCCACCTCTCCCCGCACCCGCAAAAAATAATGTTTTTTAATTTCATATATCTTCAGTATAGCATCCGTATCACCGGCTCAAAAATATCTCAAAAAAACGCAGGTCGCGAATTATATTGAAAGCGGTGTTGTAAAAAGCGACCTCCCTCGCCCGAACTTTTTCCTCCTGCATTTTCATCTTTTGTAGTGCCTCATCACCAGAAAGCCAAACGGGATAAAGACCATTCTTTTTTTCATCGTCAGTACGGGTGTCTTCATGCGCCTCACCCACCGCCTTGGCAACATAACATGCCGTCTCATACTCCACGCCGTTCCTGTTACGAAATTCGTGCGCGGTGCCAATAGTACCTATAACCTCAACCTCGCAAAATAACTCTTCATCACATTCTCGCAGTACCTCCTTTTGAAGATCAGGGCTTTCCGCACCGCCACCCGCAAGCAAAATACAATCATGGACAGGGTTTGTTACAAATCCATACAGCCCAGCTTCATTGCGCACTATCGCTTTTACCGTCACCCGCTTCTCATATGATGCAGGGGTCGGAAACTCCGGTTCTCGAAAAATGTCCTCATCGCGCAACGTGAATAGATATTCCATGGGTGTACTATAACAAAAACCCAAGCATTGTGCTTGGGTTATATCAAATCTCAAATGAGACTCTTATTTTTTATTTATTTTCTTGCGTATACTGAGCGACAAAATACTTCCCCTTAAGGGTGAGCGAGATTGTTCTTGCAAGGTTATCATCTTCAATCTCTACAAGATCGTGTGAGTGCGCATACGCCAATAAATCCTTTCCCACAATCGGGATACCATTCCGAGAAATAGCACCCCTCTCTTCATAAATAGATTTTATAATCAGAAAAAGGCTTGAGTACTGCGGACTTTTTTTAAATTCTTGATATTCTTTCTCCCACAAAACCTCAGGGCTAGTCTCTTCTACCTTTTTCTGAGTAGCCACCTTTTTTTCTTTAGCGATCAGTTGTTTCTCTTCTTCTTTAATAAACTTTGTTTCTGATTCTAAAATAAGACGATCATTTTCAAGACGAATTTTCATCTTTTTACTGCGAAAAGTATCTTCCTCTATAAATGCTGGGAACAAAACCCTGTTTGGAAGTTCCCATATAATAAACCATGTAGTGAAGAAAGGTGCCATCCACGACCACCAAAAATACCAACGGGTTACATCAAAAAAAGTATGTAGAAGATACGTATGTTTTAATAATCCCGTAGCATCAAAAATCAATTGCTCATTAACCGAAATGAGCGTATAGATAAACTCCCAATGAAAAATAGCCCATGATATTGCAAACGTACCATAGACATTTGTAAATAGACGGGACTTCAAAACGCCATTTACTGAACCGATTATTTCATTTTCATTATCTTTTTTATCCATATCAAATCTTCTTTTTGATAATCTCTATAAGCTCATTGGTTAATTTTTCTTGTGCCTGCAAATTTGATTGTTATCTTTTTCGGCAGTATATCACGTTTCTACATCACTCCGAAAAAGCACAAAAGGTTGACCGCCGATGGCGACCAACCCCATGTTGGCAGTATATCACACGTTTATATCGTTCTTGCTTCTGCAATATGATCACGTGTTGCAGAACTGCGCGGAAAAGGTATGATAGGTTCTTTCTCTGAAGCATGTCCCGCAAATATCGGCCGCATCGCGAAGCGATGCGGCCGATATTCTCCATATTCTATATTCCAAATTCTACATTCTCTACTACATCCACGCGCCGAGGATTGCTCCCATCACGACAAAGAGCGCGAGGTAATAACCGATGTTGAGGAAGAAGAGCTTCCACGGCCGCCCCTCCCACAAGACGGTGCTCAAAGATGCGGGGACGACGAAGCCGAGCCATGCGAAGTAACCAACGGTGATGCCAATCACCCCGCCTTGCGTACCAAAGAGTGTATTGGTAAATGCGATTGCATAGGCGAGCACATATGCTGTGAGGAAGGAGCCGACGAGAGCAAAAAGATAGCTCTTTGTCATACCCTTCTTTTTTGCTGCTTCCATCTGCTCTTGAGTAAAGCCCATAAGCGCCATCCACTGCTTACCGAAGAGGGGACCGTACCAGAGTGAGCCCATAACAATGCTCGAGATGGCGGCCACGATGACCGCGTAGTGATTGATGATGATTTCCATACAAATGAATGAGGAAGCAGGAATAATGAAGTATGGCTATTCGTTCGTAAGGCACACGGCGTTCATGCAATACCGCTTGCCGGTGTCGGTGGGCCCGTCGTCAAAGAGGTGTCCGAGGTGCGAGCCGCACTTCGCGCACACCGCCTCGGTACGCTCCATGCCGTACGAGGTATCGGCCACGAGGCGCACGGCGCCGGGGAGGGCTTCGTCGAAACTGGGCCACCCCGTACCGGAGTCAAACTTGGCACCGGCCGCAAAGAGCGGATTGCCGCACGCGGCGCAATGATACACGCCGTCTTTGTCGGGGGCTCCGAGTTTGCCTGAAAAAGCCGCTTCGGTGCCCTTCTCGCGCAAGACGGCGTACTGCTCCGGAGTGAGCCGCTCCTTCCACTCCCCTTCGTTCTGCGGCATCGGTTGATTATTGTTAGTGTTCGCCATAAAGATACAAAGTGATGATATACCGACTGTGCCGTTGCGAGAGGGTAGGACTTGGCCGAGCGGCCCGGAGCGCCCTCTCGTGGCGGCACTGTCGGTGTATCACGCGGATACTTATGAAATGTCTTTTAATAATCCCGCAAACTCCTTCTGCACTTTTTCCAACTTAGGATTGATGACGACCTGACAATATCCGGCATTCTTGTTGCGCGCGTAATAATCCTTATGATACTCCTCCGCATCGTAGAATTTCGTAAGCGGGGCGACCTCCGTCACAATCGGGGCGCCCTCGCTCGCCGACGCATTGAGCTCGCGAATAAAACTCTCGGCGACCTCCTTCTGCTCGGGCGTCGTGTACAAGATAACGGAACGGTATTGGGTGCCGACGTCGTTACCCTGTCTATTCTTGGTCGTCGGATCGTGACTGCCGAAAAAGACGGTCAGCAAGGTGCGATAGGTAACCTGCACAGGATCAAAGACGATTTTGATCACTTCGGCGTGGCCCGTTGTGCCACTGCTTACCTCTTCATACGTTGGGTTTTCCGTCGTGCCGCCCGCATAGCCGGGGCCTACGGAGATGACGCCCTTCAGCATCTTGAAAACCGCCTCGGTACACCAGAAACACCCTCCCCCAAAGACCGCCGTTTCGTGTGTTTCGTTCATGTACTTAAGTATACCTGGACACCATACACTCTGAAACAAAGTTACCCACACAGACATGCTATACTGAGGGTTCTATGATAGACATCTTCTCCTCCCTCATCCTCGGCATCGTGGAAGGTATCACCGAGTTCCTCCCCATCTCCTCAACGGCGCACCTCATCCTCACCTCACATCTTTTGGGCATCGCGCAAACGGAGTATGTAAAGTCCTTTGAGATCGCGATCCAGAGCGGTGCGATCCTTGCCGTCGCTGTGCTCTATTGGAGACGCATTACCGACCTGCCCCTTATCAAAAAAATCATCGTCGCCTTTATCCCTACCGGCATCATTGGCCTCGCGCTCTACAAGGTGGTCAAAACGTATCTGATCGGCAACCTCTCACTCATGCTGTGGGCGCTTGCTCTGGGTGGTATTGTCCTTATCTTCGTGGAGTGGCATCTCCGAAGGGGCGCGGCGGCCGTGGCCGCCGCGCCCCGCAAGCCGGAAGAGCCAACGGCACCGCTCGACATCGCCATGGGTGTCTCCTACGGGCAAGCACTCGCACTGGGTATCTTTCAAGCCGTCGCCATGATACCGGGCGTCTCCCGCTCGGGGGCGACGATCGTCGGGGGTTTGCTCATGGGCATTGAGCGACGCACCATCGCCGAATTCTCATTCCTCCTCGCCATCCCCACGATGGCGGCGGCGACAGGATTGGATCTTATTAAAAACGCCGGTGCATTCAACACCGACCAATTCCTCTCGCTTGCCATCGGCTTTGTCGCTTCGTTTATAACCGCCATCATCGCTATCCGCTGGCTCCTCACCTATATTCGCTCACACTCGTTTGCCTCGTTTGGTATCTACCGCATCGCGATAGCCATCGTCTTTGCGATCGCTATTTTGTAAAAGGAGATCATACGCACCTCCTCTACCGCGCACCTGCATGATGCTCCAATACGGATACGCGCGAGATGACGTGATCGATTTCTTTTGCATAGCCACGCATGCCGTGCACCTCTTCGCGCAGTTCTTCGATGGCTTTTGTGTTTTCGCGAATCTGCGCACCCAACTCAGTACGCACCTCCATAATTTCACCTTTTAATTCAGCGCGAACTTCGGCGATGTTATTTTTGAGTTCAGTGCGAACTTCGGCGAGATCCTCTTTTGTCGCCATCTTTTCTTGAATATCGGTAACAATCTCCAAGATGTGTTTTGCTGTTTCGTCGATCATGATTTTAGTATATCATATACCAAGATTTCCTCTCTATTGCCGACATGCTTCTAGGTACGCCAGCAACTCAGTAAGTCTGCATCGTGCAAGACCAATCACCGTATCGGCACAACCATAGTAAACATACAATTCATCATCGACAATAACAGCACCTCCGGGAAACGTTACCTGAGGCACCAATCCATCGCGCTCATATGCGGTAACAGGTTGCAACAAGTATCCGGGTACCCGCGCGATCAGTTTCTGAGGATTTTCAAGATCAAGTAATGCCGCGCCGATCGTCCACGTATCAGACATTGATTCCGCTGAAAAAATAATCAACCACCCCTTATCCGTCTTTATAGGAGGAGCGCCCAACTCGGGACCACGATGTAACCACCACGCCGTATCAAAAACGATAGATGGATTCTCGAAATAGTGTCCCCAATCTTTGTCGCTTCGAGAGGTGAGTATGTCGTCGATGGAATCATAATATCGTATGGCAATCCGTGAATTCACCGAATCAGCATTGATCGTCATTAAGAGACCAATCCTGCCGCCCGCAACAAAATCAGGAAAAAATGCCGCGGCTTTTGATTGCACCGACGGACCTATAATTCCACGCTTCTCTATGGTTACAAAATCTTTAGTAGTCGCAAGAGCGATGCGAATGTTGGGGCGATATTCTTTCTTTTTATCTAACGGTGCATCAATCGCCGTATAGGTGATATAAAACGTATCGCCTATCTTGGTGATACGCGGATCTTCACACCCATAGCGATCATACTCTTGATCGGGCGCAATAAGTGAAAAGTCTCGACGCTCAAAGTGTATGCCATCAGTACTTTGGGCATAGCCAATATATGAGGCCTGATTAATAAGATACCGCCCCGGTCGTTTATACCGTGGCGCACCCTCCTCCAATATCTTTGGATAGGTGCGATATACCATATGAAAGACACCCTGATCTTTGAAGACCGAGGGATTGAAAACCGCCTTTGCCTCCCATTCAACATCGTTCCGTGGCATCAAAATCGGAACAGGGTCTTCGTTGTTGGGATACCGTTCTAAAAGAATTTTTTTCATATTTCCTACCGCGCACCTGCATGATGCTCCAACACGGATACGCGCGAGATGACGTGATCGATTTCTTTTGCATAGCCACGCATGCCGTGCACCTCTTCGCGCAGTTCTTCGATGGCTTTTGTGTTTTCATCTATGCGCGCACTCACATCTCTACGAAGTTCAGAGAGGTCATCCTTCGTTGCCATACGTGCCTCTAGAGAGGCAATATCATCCTTCGTGGCCATGTTCTTGATATCGTCTTTCGTCGCCATGTTCTCTTGGATATTAGTGATTATCTCCAAGATGTGTTTTGTCGTTTCGTCGATCATAGTGGGAATAGTAGTACGAGTATATCACACACCAGCGGGGCGCAAAAAAGTTACCTCACCAACCCCTCTATCACACCCGCCGTCTCCTCGGGACCACTTACCTGTCGTGTTGCAACTCCGGCTTCTTTGACGACCTCGTCGTTGCCCCCTTCATACAAGGCATCGCCCACATAGAGCATATCGGCGGCGGGGATCATCGTCAGGCGTTCAAGACAGCGCACGCCATATGCTTTGGTGATGCCCGCACGGGTTACGTCGATGGAGGTCAATCCGCCGGTGCGCACCGAATAGTTGGGGAGCATCGCCGCGGCCATCTCGCGCATTTTTTGACGATCGGCATCGTGCGCCTTGTGCCACTCTTGCTTTTCCGCAAGCGGCGCCTCCTGTCCGAGAGCGGAAAAAGTGACTTGCGCGCCTCGGTCTTCAATGAGGTGCCCCCACATGCGGGCCGGCGCATCAAGTCCGGTCATGCGGGCCGTCTCGCAGAGTACGTCAATGATACGCTGTTGTTCCTCCTCATCAAACGAACAATCATATACCAACTTCCACGACCCGCCCTCGTGCCGATAGCATTGGGCGCCGCTCGTAGGAAACATATACAATGCTCCGAGCGGTTGTCCCTCCGGCAATCCGGGAAAAAATTGACGTTCAAACTGCGGAAACGAACCGCCGGACATGACGGCGACAGGCACCTTGTTCAAAAGGCGTGCGAGCAAAACACCCATGTCTTTGGTCATAGGTGTCTTACTTTCGGCGAGTGTGCCATCCAGATCGAAGGCGACGAGACGTGGTGATGGTTCCATACAAACTCCATTATAAATCCATTCCCTTGGGGGATAAAATTTTGAGTAATTTTTTGAGCGACACTTTGGCGACATCAAGTGTGGTATCGCCGCCGCCATAGTAGATAAGCAAGGTATCCTTGCGACGCACAACCCCGCAGGAAAAGACGACATTGTGCACTTGCCCTTGCTTTTCGTACGACTCCTGCGGCTCAAGGATGACATCGGAGGTGCGCGAAAGCACGAGCGTTGGATCATCGAGATCAAGGAGGACGGCACCGAGACGGTAGGTCATGTTCACGGAAATGCCGTGGTAGATGAGTACCCACCCCTTCTCAGTCTTGATCGGCGGACCGGCGATGCCGATTTTTTGACTGTCCCACATGCCGGCGCGCGGACCCATGATCTCCACGCATCGCCGAATGCCCTGTTTGGAGAAATCCAACGATGGCAGGAAGTCGGCGCAGAGAATGTTACCGATACGGTGCATGATCATGTATTGTCCGGCGATCTTTTCGGGGAACAAACACATGTTCTTGTCGTTTACATTCTCGGGGGTGATGAGTACGGGCTTCGTCCATGCGTGGAAACGCTTTGCGACAAAGTCCTTGACCGATATCGACGAGAGTGCGACGCGCCACGGGCCGATCCCGTCGAAGGCGGTGTAGGTCATGTACAAAGTTGAGCCGATCCGCGTGATGCGCGGATCTTCGCATCCCGAGTTGCCGTTGGGAGAGCCGCGTTTCATCTCGAAGGGCTCACGCGGCACATATGCGGGCTCAGGCAATCGCTCGGTGATCGTCTCGCCGTTCTTTGTTGTCGCATACCCCAAAACGGAGGTATTATCGGATCCCATTGCCCGATAGAGCAGATGGATAGTGTCGTCGATGTCGATCGCCGCCGCGTTAAAGACGGCTTTGCTCTCCCACGGATGTTCGGCAATCGGCGCAAGGATGGGGTTGTGCGCGGAACGCTCGGCAAAACTGACACGCTCCAGCAAAATGGCGGTGAGTAAGTCGTCGACGTTGAGAGACATCTTGGCGCAGACGGTATCCGCCGCGCCGTAATAGATATCCACGATTCCGTTCTTCTCCAAAGTTGCTCCCGAGGGAAAGACGACGTTGGGTACCATGCCGTAGTGTTCATACACCTCTTCGGGAACCATGATCGGCCCGTGCGTCTTGCCAACGATATGGCGAGGGTCTTGAGCGTCCAAGAGCAGTGCCTCGATGCCGAAAACGCGCGGTCCGCCGCCGAAATAATTTTGGATGTATGAATAGAAGACGAGCCAACCGGCGGCGGTCTGTAACGGTTGCGAACCAATCTCGACGTGATCACGATCGGTACGGCGCGGATCAAGAGGCGCCCCCATCCCCTCCCTCCGCCATGCTTCCCAGAAAGCCGGATCCCATAATTGTTCCAGCCGGTCGCACTGCGCAATCATGATCTTTGCCGGCGGATCGTCGGTGTTCATGCTGAAGATCACCGTCACCTTGCCGTTTACGCGCTCGGGGAAGAGCGTCATCGCCTTCCCGTTGAAGGGCGTAACGAGATGGCGCTCAGTCACCTGCTCAAGATCGGGCGAGATAGCGCAGGCGACCTTGATCGTATCTTTTGAAAAAGGGACGCCGCTCAATGCTGTGTAAAAAATAACATACTGACCCTCAAAAAAGGTAACGCGAGGGTCTTCGCATCCGTAGCGCTCCCACAGTTCCTCCGGTACGACGAGTTGTTTGCGGCTCTGAAACTCAATACCGTCCTCGGCGACCGCCTTGCCGATGGTAGAAATACTTATGTTGCCGGTGAGGGTATCGGGTAGTCCGAGTGCACGATAGAGCATATGAACCGCACTACCGCGCCGCACCGGCGAAGGATTAAACGCCCCCAACGCCTCCCATGGACGATTATGGTTGGGCGTCAAAATAGGATTGTGTGATGAGCGTTGAGCGACGTACATACATGGAGATGATTATAAAACGGCGTGGTCAGGGCGGATCAACTCGCGCAGAAAAGTGGCGAGAGGCGCAGTGGCCAGATTGACCGTCTTGTCGCCCCCGCCATAGTAGACATAGAGTGTGCCGTCTTTAACGACGGTGCCGCACACATAGACCACCCCGGGCTTGCCATCGTTCTCATAGAAGGTCTCCGGCTCCAAGACGGGATAGCTCGAACGATACAGAACGCGCTCGGGATGATCGAGGTCCAAGAGCATCACGCCGAGTTTGTAGCGATCCGGCTCACCGCGCTGCAGAGCGTGGTAGAAGAGGAGCCAGCCATACGGCGTTTTGAGGGGCGGCGCTCCAGCCCCCCGTATGCGCTCCGCCCACGGATGATCGGCCCCGGATGATTGCTGATGCACGCTCTCTATGCCCAACCCTTCATGCGATGCATCGAGTGCATCGACGTAGCAGATCTGAATGCGCGGCGTGATTGAGTGGATGACGGCATACTTGCCGGCGATCTTTTCGGGGAAGAGCACCCAATTCTTATGCACTTGACCTTGAGGAGAGAGGAAGGCGGGGGTCTCCCAACGCCATGCGCGCCGCGCGAGATCGCCCCCGCGGAGCGACGTCATCATCATACGCAGAGAATCCCAACCCTGGAAAGCAGAGAAGGTCAGGACGATCTTGCCCTCCAATGACACGGCGCGCGGGTCTTCGCTTCCGCCCCAACCGCCACCCGAGGCGGAAACGACCGGGTACCGCTCCTTATAATATGCCGGCCGTCCGGTGCGCATCCCCTGCTCTTCGTACCCTTCCTGTAACATGAAAACGGGGTATGGCGAACGCTCATCAAAGTGCTGACCATCGGCACTGGAGGCGTGTCCTATGCGAGAGACGCCATCACCACCTACGGCGCGATAGAAAAGATGCACACGGCCATCTTCGCCGAGCACCGCCGCAGGGTTGAAGACCGCCTCGCTCTGCCACGGATACCCGGCGATAGGGGCGACGATCGGGTTGTGAGGCGAGCGAGTAAGATGTGGGCGGCGTATCGCCTTGCGTACGGCATATGCGCCGGCAAACCACGCCAAAAACCAGGTTGCGATGAGTAAAACCGCGATGAGAAATGCAATCAGCACCAGATCGCCTGTTTGTAATGGTATGGATATCATGATCACATAACCCCCCTCACGCACCGGTCTATGCCCGACCGTACGCATCGTCGATGCGTACAACGTCCTCTTCATCAAAATCGCCCAAAGCGATCTCCAAAAAGACGAGTTCCTGCGAACCGGCACCAATGCGATGCGGTGCACCTTTTGAGACAAAGAATTCGTCGCCGGCG
>CAYGCZ010000002.1:0-8487 GCA_964348495.1 uncultured Candidatus Saccharibacteria bacterium | reverse complement strand
TCGCCGGCGACGATGTGCCAAAATTCACTCCGATGCGCGTGCGTCTGGAGACTCAACACACAACCGGGTTTGACAGTAACGATTTTGACGGTACTTGGCTGATTCAGTGTAAATCGTTCAAATGTGCCCCAAGGACGGGTCGCTCTTTCATAATACGGCAAATGACGCTCCCGCTCCTCACTGTTCATGTATTTACTATACACCACCCTTCCAAGTAATGTTATCCACACACAACCCATACCCACATTTCGGACGTCCGACGTCCGAAATTAAAAAGCGCGCATGCTCCGCATGCGCGCCCAATTCTCTATTTTTCTGTACCGTTCATCTCGGCCGAGAGACATTGATCCCTCGGCCCCAAAACGGCTATCTGGGTCGTGAGGGTGAATCCCCTCAAGATACCGCCGGATTGTTTATGCTGATGGCGAGTCATCCTGCCATCCGTGTAGGATACCTCTGCGTAGACGGCTCTACAACCGCTCTCAGGCATCGGAACTCTGATCGACGTACTCGCACCGACAACCCGACTTCTCCACCGTGCCGTATGGAAGGCCTGCGTACTTTCCGCATCCGCCCGCCAAAGGCGCACACTTCGTATCGGCGTATCTGAAACGAGCGCGAGGGTGAGTCCTTCGTCTCTCTTCGTAAATTTCCATGAGAGAGAGGGCAATACCTTGCCGGTGGCACCATAGCGATGCACCGTCTCCAAGGTCTTCAGGACGCGCCCATAATCGCGCGACTTGTGCCCCTGGTTGGGCATATACACGACATGCTTCCTGCCGCATAATCCATCCCAGTACAGATTGAGGGAATCAACCACCCAGTAGGGATCATTCGTCCCCAACATGACAGTGGTCTCTTTCTCACACAAGCGTTGTCGATACTCATACGGATCGGCGATTGTAAGCAACTCCTTGCCGCGCTCTGTCTCTATCATGCGGCGCGGTATATCCAAATCCGTGTAATCCTTGATCTTCTCTGAAAATCCCCCGACCGCCTTTTGATACGCCATTTGTTCATCCGTGTTGAGCATATCAATAACCATCGGGACGATGGCTGTCGCACGATCATCAACCGCGCCCACAAGCCATGTCGTCCACCCGCGCTTGGATGCGCCGGTAACGGTGAACTCCTTGATATCCGATCCCCACGTCTCCTTCGCGATCTCCTGCACCGCATCCATGCCCTTCACCGCCGCCTTTGTCATAGGTAGGAGGAGCGGCCATGTTTTATCGCCCGTCTCCAAGAACGTGTCGAACGTGTAGGCGATTGCAGCATCTTCTCTGCGTCCGTCAAAGATTGGCTGGAATGGGATTTGCTTGATGATCGCGACGGGCGTTCCCATCTTGTTGGCGATAGCTCTGCAGAGTTTCAACTTCTTCGCAAACTTCCCGTTATTGAACTTCTCACCCTCCTTCCAGCCGCCGCCGGCGATCACAAAAAGCGCATGGCCATTGTGTCGCGTATTCTTTGGCTTCAAGATGATGAGCTGATGCTTCCATGCGATCCCTTTCCAGGTCTGGGAGGTGAGCTCCCAGACCATGTAGGAGATGCCTTTCATACGTCCTTGTGCGATAAAGGTACGCGCTGTAGTCGCATCAGACGCGTTAATGTAGTCATCAAGTGCCGATGATGCATCCTGCGCGGCCATACCATCCAATACATAGAACAGTATTAATACACCCATGAGTGCTGCGCGCATACTGATACCCTCTTTTTCAATTTTCAATGGATTACTCTCTGTGAGACAGGATACTACCCCCGCCCCCGTCGTCAAGTAAAAGCGGCGCGGTGCCTCTGGCACCGCGCCGCTTTTACTTCGTACCCCTACACCTCCCGCGCCTCCAGCATCATAAAGAGCGGGATCTCTTTGCGTGCCGTATCCTCGGCCTTTTGGCGCGGGCCTTTGCCGCTCTTTTTGTGCGATATCCACTCCTCCAACTTCGTTACGGCAAAGCCGCTCTTGGCGAGCGCCTTTACAATATCCTGCAATGAACGCTGGTACGAGATCGTCGCAGGGCTGTTCTTACGGCCCGGGTGCATCTCAATGCGCACCTTCTCCGACGAGAGGTATCCGTCCACACGGCGGTACTGCACTTTTGCCTCCTCATCAAAGCCCCACGACGAACGTTTGGGCACGCGAAAGGCGGGGTGGTTCATCACCAGCACAAAACGGCCCTTCGGCGAGAGTACCCGCCGCACCTCCGCAAAGACCTCGGCAATGTTCTCTATGTTCTGTATGGCGAGGACAATCGTCATCGCGTCGTACTCGCCGTCGCCCGCGAACGAAAGGTTGTGTGCCGGCGTCGCATGCCACACAATCTCCGGTGCACGCTCGCGCGCCTTCGCGATAAGCTCGGGAGAAATATCCGCACCCGCAACCTTCGCACCGAGTGCCCGCCACTCGCGGGTAAAAAATCCCTGTCCGCAGGCGACATCAAGCACCTTTTCGCCCGGGCGAATAGCGAGTACGCGGGTGAGGTTGGGCAGGATGACCTGTTTTTGGTAGCTGTCTTCGGCTACCTCCATATAGTCATCGTACCATTCGGCAACCGCACCCCATGAGGTCGTCTTGGGTTTCTTGGGCGGTGTACCCTTTGCAACGCGCGCCTTATTTCGTAGAGGGGGTTTCATGTTCATCACTCTATACTTCTCTTCGCCATTAGACAAACGCCGCAGACTTTGCTGATACATTGCAGAAGTGCCTAATCTATTGTACTGTGCATGCAGAATTGAAACTATGAGGATAAAAAAATGTGTAGAGCAAACGAAATCGAGGAAGAACGCGTAGAAGAACACTTACATGATGCGGGCGAAAACAGTGGGTCGCTAGCATACGTAATGCGGGAAGCAGTGGGGGCGGCGATCGCCGCCATCCGCGCCCAAAAATTGCACGGCTTTGAGGCGCAAGAAAAAAGGGGGTACGATGGCGTCTGTGACGACGTCGTCACCACTGCCGACAAGAAAGCGCAGGAGCTGTATCTAAGTTTCCTCCGCGAGGCATTCCCCGATTATAGGATAATCGCCGAGGAGGACGAATTGCGGGTAGAACCGCAAAACGGTTGTACGACATATTTCACGATTGACCCCCTCGATGGCACCAAAGCATTCGTACGGGGCCAATCACATGGCGTCGGCACCATGATCGCCTGCGTAGAGAATGGCCAAGTACTCGCCGCCTTCATCGGCGACGTGAACACGCAAGAAGTGTGCGGTTACACCGACGAAGGACCGGTAACAATCACCTATCCCGAAGGAGTCTCACGCGAGTTGGGCTATTGCCAACCGTGGGTGAAGGGAAGGAGCAGAATATTGCTCTTTAACCGCAAGCGCACCTACTCGCGCATGAGCGCTCGATTGGTGGGCTTCAACTTCGAGACCTACAACCACGACAGCGGCGGCATCGGCGTGATGATGATGCGCCTCTGGCGGCGCGAAGTGGCGGCCGTATTGCTCAATAGAGAATACGACACCCCGTGGGATATGGCACCCGTTATCGGCATCTGCCGCAAACTCGGCTATGTCTTCTACAAGCCCGGATACCGCGAGTGGTTGCCCCATACTATGAACCTCTGTGAGGAAAAGTATTATCGTGATCACGAAATGCTCATTATCCATCAGAACGACCGAGGTATCATTGAGAACACCTGACACGCAAAGCCGCCCCATCGGGTGGCTTTTTCTAAAAGATGAGATATCCTTCTCTATACGAGCCACTCACCTACAAATCTCTTAAAACCCTACTTTCTCATCCACAAAAATAACGTGGACGGTGCGCTGCATAAAGGCGGCTTCGCGTTCAAAGATGAGGAGTTTGGAGATGGCACTTCCCTTGGCACCTGTCGCTTTCATGCGGGCATCTTCAAGCGGAAAGACATACTCGCGCACGCGGGCGATGGCGGAGGGCAGATCGGGCGTGATCTTGTGCGCACCAACGACGAAGATAAGATGCGGCGAGGTAAAGACAATGTGCGGCAACTGACTGCCGGAGTTGGAGGCGATGACCATCTCACCCGTCTTAGACACGGCATGCACACTGCCGAGGTAGTAGTCGGAGAGGACGGACTGCTTACGGAGAGTCGCCTGCTTGTGCGGGTCCGCTTCTTTCAAGATATCGTCATGGAGATTTTGCCAGCCGTGCGTACCGGCGATGAGGTAGTCTATAAAACCAACCGCCTCCAGGGTACGCGAAGAGCCGTTCATCACCGAAGCCCCCTGCGGTATGAGCTCTTTAATACGCGCGAGCGCAAGGGCGCCTGTCGCCACATGCTCGCCCACAACCCCGCGCTCGGCGAGCGCTTCAATGGTTGTGGCAATGGTTTCTACTGATGCGAGTGTGTCGTAGGGCATATGTATGACTATGTCTTAAGTGTACCATGGCACCTTATATGCATGAAGAATCCAACCATCAAAAAACCGCCTGCCGACGGTTTTTTGATTAGTGCGCAACATGAAACTTGCGCATTGTTTCACGCTGTTCTTTGCTTGCTTTTCTTGCAACCTCCAAAAAAACCTTCTTTTTTTCGGCTGAAGATGCCTCACGAAAAAACTTGGAAAACTGACTTGACCCGTCTTCCGATGTCGTCTTGCGAGGATACATACGCGATAAAATGGCAGAAAACATACCTACACTATAAGAAGTATCTCTAAATCACTTTTAGTGTACCGTTCGGGAATATAGTTGTCAACGAGATCAATGTTCTCACGATAACTGAAATCGGTACCGTCGATATTTTTTACTACGAGGTCAACTTTTATCTTTGAACCAAATTCTTTCTTTAGTGCATTGACCGTCTCGCGAGCATTGAAGTATGCATCGATAAAGGCCTCTCGCGGTATCTTTCTCCCGTCCTGTTTCTCACGTGCTTGTACAAAATTCCATGCCTGCAGAGGGACCTGATAGACATACACAATCTGTACAAGACGACCTTTTAACAAGGACCGTTCAACGTTATTTCTTGCCTGCACAATGTGCGACAGTGTTCCGTCAAAAACAAAACTCTGCTTATGCGAAAGCGCAAAGTCATGTATCTTATCAGCAATAATCGAGGTCGCACCAATAAAAAGGTGGGAATTCGTTCCTGTATATTCAGGAAACTCCATCCGCAACTCATCAGGATCAATACGTAAAATAGGATGTCCATCCTGCGTCAAGCGATATATAAGGTTTGTTGAAGACTCTGTCTTTCCTGCTCCGGGTGAACCTGCCATAAACACTGATACCGGAAATTCATCAGGTGGAAATCGGGATACCTCTGTCGCCTTTTTTGCAATCAACTTTTTATGACTGCGCGCAAATTCATCGGCACGTCGTTTGATTTCACTTTCTTCCTCGTCCTGCGCATGAATTTCAAAATGTACGACGCGGTTCATAGTTTTTGTAAATTATAGAGTACCTGTAAAAAACACTCTACATTTTCGGCTTTTTGACGACGCCCATGAGCATCATGCGCTCGAGGCCATACTCTTCCGCCTCGTCCTCATAGACGGCGCGGCAGGTGTCCAACTTTTCAAAATATTCTTCGGGTTCCATCTTTTCTATATCGGTGCGGGAGTACCGATCGAGAAAATCGCGCTCGCCCAGCCGGTCGCACAACTCTTGCCAAAAAGTCTCCTCATCGTATTCGTCGATGAGTTCCTGCACACCAGCGCCCTGCTCAAACGACCACGTCGGACCGCAAACACCCCCTTCGCACCGCGCCACCTCCCCCAAGCCAAAATCCGGTGCCTTAGCGAAGAGGTAGTCTTGAAGCTCATCGTACTCGGTGCGGTGCGGATGGTCGTTACACCCATCTTGATGCGCGTTGGCAATCCAATTGCCCACATAGGCGAGCTTCAACAGCGTCGCATACTGCGCCTTGCTGAACGGGACGGCCGTTTTTTGATCCCCGCTTTTCATACTTCTATACTAGCACAGGATGAACCTACTTTACTTCTTCGCTTGGATACGTCTTTACATCATAATGTAGTTAGATTTTTACAATTCTATATGTGCTTGTTTTTTTAGGATATAACACTATGGTAGAGAGATTCAACTGGACCAAGATACTCCAAGCAACGATTTTTCTTCTCTTGATGCATTTTGTTGATCTCTTTTCCTTGATCTCCACCAAGCCCATCACCTTCCGTAAAACCGATCACGTAATACTCGTTGCCGCGCTCAAAAAGTAATGCACCCTCTTGTATCAAACCCTCCTCTCGGAGAGTACTTTGCGCATCACCATATCTCTGATGCTGAAGTTCTGAGCACCAATCCTTCCATTCATTTATGTAACCTTCTTTAACCTTTAATAAGACTGCTTTGATCATGATGCTACTATGGTAACAAAAAAAAGTCAGACGGAAAACCATCTGAGACGAGGCTCATACAAACATCGTGAGGTGCTTTTGCATGGTGGCAAAGACGCCGTCGCGCGTACGCGGGTCGCGCAAGGTCTTGGACTTTTCCTCGCGAATGCGCCGTATGAGCGAACCTGACTGGGCCATGATCTTGGCAACATACGACTGCTTGGCCTTCTCGCGGGCGTAGTGCTCAAAGACGCGCAACTGATTGTCCATCTCTTCAAGTATCTGAAACTGGAGCCAGTGGTGCGCGAGTTCTTTGTTCTTGCGCTTGTGGGTGAGCAGGGCCGCCTCCAGAGCGGTATCGGCGTCGGCGCCAATGACGACGCGCGGAATGTTCAGGAGTTCGCCGCGCATGTGATCGGAGGCGAAATATTTGACCATGGTCAATTCACCCTTGTCGATGTCGTTCTTGATACGCTGGAACTTTGCTTCCAATGCAGGGGTGATCGTCACATCTATCGCCATGGCAAGATGCGACGCAGAGGCGCCTTCGGGCGTGAACTCGGCGATGCCATCCACGCCGTTTTTAATGTCGTCGTAGCGCGAGGCGAGAATAATGGAGGTATCGGGCCCGAGCCATTCGTTGAGGTCGGCATTGCGGTAAAAGGCGCTTTCAAAGACAGTCGCCAGCTTTTTTCCGCGCTCCTGCTCCGGAGTGTTGGATGCTTCAAAACGCGCCTCCATCTCGCGGACATAGCGCTCATCGGCGTCTATCGTCTCTTGTTTGTAGCGGTCGGCAAAACTCGACGGCTCGATGCGATCCTCGTCTTCCAAGGATTCTTGCGCCTTCTCGTAGAGGACGTCGAGGTCCAAGACCTCCGTTTCGTTCTCCGCGGCCGGGCGTGGGGCTTCAAAACTTTTCATATTTTGAAAGTATACCACAGCGCGTTGCTCAACAAACGAGTATGCGGATCACCCGAAGGTGAAGGCATACAGGCGGCCGCCCTTTGTGCGTACTTTGAGTTGGAGTATGTGCTCGCCGGAGGTCTCGTTTTTTATAAGTTTATAGAGGCGGCTCTCGCGAATGATGACGACGCCGTTTTGAACATCCTCCCCCGCCGCATCGGTAACCACCATGCCATCTTGCCAGACCTCCACCTCTACCGGCGCGTCTGCATCTGCAACAATATACACTTCACCTGCATGGTACTGATACACCAACGCGGAATCCGAAGCAACCGACTCGGCGTATTCTTGTGAGATATTCCATGTGCCGCCCAAGTAGAGCTTGTTGGATGCAAATGTCTCAGGGAGAATAAAGGCCAACTCGCCTATGCGCCCCGGTATGCCATTGCCCAAATACTCGTTACGATGTGCCCCAAAATATGTCTCCGGACTGCGCGCCATATTCTTACCTTCAGACACCGCCGCCACCGCAAGCTCATCCCCCATCTCATACACATCCTCACCAAGCACCTCTGCGCGCTCGGCGAGAAGTTCGCGGATCTTTTGTTCTGTCTTGTCGTATGCCCCCTCCCCGATGTGGTCGTAAACGATGTTGCCGTGAATGTCTATGAGGTATTTGCGCGGCCAGTAGCGGTTGCCGTAGGCGTTCCATGTGGCGTAGTCGTTATCCAAGACGATAGGGTGCGTGATGCCAAACTTCTCCATCGCAGTGCGGACGTTTTTAATATCGCGCTCAAAGGCAAACTCGGGTGTATGAATACCGATGATCTCAAGTCCCTCATCTTTGTAACGTTCGTACCATGCATTCAGATACGGAAAAGTGCGCTGGCAGTTGATACACGAATAGGTCAGGAAGTCGATAAGGATCACCTTCTTGCCCACAAACTGGCCGATGGTAATAGGTTTATCAGTATTCACAAAACCCGAGGGGTTCACTATCTCCACATACGGCGTCCCCGCCCCGCTTGGGCCGCCCTCCTCCAGCGCCGGCCGCGTCAGCACAAACCCAAGCCCCGCCACAACGAGGATGAACATACTGGCGCCAATAACGTATTCAGGTTTCATTTTTCAGGTTTCTTAACTATTTTCTTGCGGGTTAAACCCCATTAATCATGTCCTTAAAAGTATCCTTAGAGTCTAAGCCATAACTTTCAAGACACTCGAAGAAACCCCTATCAAGAGGGCCGTACACTTCATGGCAAATTGTTTTGATATGGTCAGGTCGATAGACAAACC
>CAYGCZ010000001.1:0-82391 GCA_964348495.1 uncultured Candidatus Saccharibacteria bacterium | reverse complement strand
CCCTCTACTAAGGTGTTTTTTTAAAAAGCGACCTCCACGAAATCTTACTTAACTCTCGTATTCAGTAACCTTTTGCTTTTTTATTTCATCCTCGAGATATCCATCAGACATCGATAGCGTAAGTATCTTCTCTACTAATGTCTCTACTTCCTTCACATTTCCAATTCGGAATGGTAGTTCTTCGACGAGTTTCACTTTTACTTGAGCCAAAGTCTTACCTTCTTCTTGTGAGAGTAGGTGGTAAACGGAGTTTAATAGACGACTATTTAATACCGCCATGGCGTACTTGAGCGAGACGTCTGTGGTTTTGGATAAAATGGTGAAAAGGGTGTTGTCGGTATAAAGCCTTCCTGTTTGTTCTTCATTTTGATAGGCAACGACGAGGTCATCATCCGTTTGACGCATCAAGAGCCTTTCTGCTTGATGATGATTCTCAAGGTCTCCAACTCTCCACCATTCTTCGAGTTTGCTTTCTTTGCCACCTCGGCCGATACCCTTATTAGCTTGGGGGATATAGTGAATGTCACAGTATTTATATTTAGCGCTGGGGGCATCCCAATAAATACCCCACCGATTCATCTGTTTTCCTTGGATCATGCAATCGAGCTTTCCCGTCACATTCTCAGCAAAAAAGACCTTGGTGCGGACATTGCCCGAATGTATCCCAGTATCAAGAAGGCTGAGGTAATCTTTTACCTTCTTATCTCCCGAGAGGCGGTTAAACAGGCCCATCATCGGATTGGCGAACATCAATCTTTTGCCGGGCATTGCTATGGCGGTGTCGTAAGTAACAACCCCGAGGTCCTGGTACTCAAAGGAGGGGTAATCAAAGTATCCAGATTGATAAGTTCGGGTGGTTGACTCCTTCTTCTGAAGAACAAAAACTGCGGTATAGATCGTTGCATCAAATGTCTCGCTGGGGCAGCGTATAAGCTCTCTCAAACTATTCGAGAACATGAGAGTGCGTACGCGCTCCTTGCTTGCCAGTCCAACGAAACTGTCGTTCGTGATGTAGGTCAAGATACCATTATGTTTTGTAAGCTCCAGACCTCTAAATATGAAGTGGACATATAGGTCGTCCGACCAATGTTTCTCCTTCCTTTTGACCTGCTCGCTGTAGGCCTCATCTAAAGCCGAAACTGTTTCTTCATCTAGATGTTCTTTTTTGACATAGGGTGGATTGCCGATGACGAGGTCAAACTTGTCTTCAATTCCAAACATCCATTCAGGATCAAACCATGGGGTCATTTTGTTACTAAACGGATCCCATGTCGAAAGCTTCTGCGTTACGTCGTCGCTACCTTTCATCTCGATCATTCTCAGGAGCATCTGCTTCTGTATCTCCTTAAATTCATCTTTTAGATGGTGTCGTTCTGAGTTTACTGAGCTGAAGAATTGGTTACGAATATCCTTTAGCTGATCTATCCCAGCCTTATCTTTGAACAGAGATGCATTCTGGGTATTAGGAAGACCGATCAAACTGTTTGCCGTAACGAATTTAAAATCGAGGTTTGGGAGTGGCTGTATACCTCTGTTCTCGAGTGAATCGTCTATCCGCTCTTCGACTATAAGAGTTAGGAAACAGCGCAGGCGGGAGATCTCAGTCGCAATGGGCTGGATATCCACCCCATATATATTTTCGCGAATGACCCCAAGTTTTCGAATGTAATTAAAGTTCCGATGGGAAAATTCGCGCTCAATGACTCTGCGTATTTCGGGAGATGCATTGCCAAGCTGTTTTTTGAACCAAAGTTGAGCATCGGGATCTATCTGTTGCAAGATAAACACTATTTTTTGCAGGGCTCCTATCGGGAATGCGCCGGAGCCGCAAGCTGGGTCCAAAAGCTTTAATCGCTCGAGAGCGTCAATTATTTTACTTTTTTCGTCATCGCTTACAGAATAAATTTCATCATCGGTAAGGTCGTAGCTGATAATGGCACGTGCTTTGTCGTGAGAGATTCCAGTGTTCTCAACTAGATAGAAAAAGAGGCTCCGGTCCACCATGTGGTCTACGATGGCACGCGGTGTATAGAAGCTACCTGTGCTCTTGCGAGCTGATTCCCCAGTTTCTGGGTTTATCTCAGCGAGGAGATTCTCAAAGATACGACCGAGCATTTCAGGATCAATAGAAAGCTCTTCGTCGAAGCTAACGTTCTCGTCGATCGTAAAGTTGTAAGTCTCCAAGAATGCAAAGAATTCCTGTAACCATTCATCTGGCACCACGACGGTGTTATGAAAGACGGCCTGTCTATCCTCGCTGTAGCTAAAGTAATCGTCGTAAGCTGGAGAGAATAACCCGCCGTTCAAGTATGGAATGGAACTGAAAGGCTCTACAATAAAGCGATCTTTCCGGCTCTTAATGTGTTTGTTGAGTATCTCGAAAAATATTGGTTCCAGTATGGAATGATAGTAGTCGGGAGTCTTCTCGATAGCTTTGTGAGAAAGGAGATCTTTTGGCATAAGCGCTGGTCCGGTCTCGTTCTTTTTCTCTCGTAGGAACCAGCAAAAAATCACGCGACCAATAAGTCGCACTGCAAACTCGAGATTCCTTTGGTCTCCTGCCGGGATCGAAGGAAGCTGAAGCGTTGCTTCATATCCCTTCTTACTCTTACCGTTAGTGTATGTGCCCCCAGTAAGTTTTGTGAATAGGTTTGAGATCTCGCGATAAAAGTCCTTGTTGACTACCTCGAGCGAGAACCGCTCTTTTAGATCATCCAGATCAGCAATTCTCCCCTTGGTGATGAGGTATTTTGTCGGGGTGTTTACTTTTGCCTTTGGCCCGAGAACGTAAGAATATCTACGCGGATTGGATACTGTTTCCTTTACACCCTTTTTGTCGCGGGTCACTTGCGTCGTGATCAGCGAAAGCCGCCATTCGTCTGTGTCGTCAGAATGGTAAGCAATGATCGCATGTGCTCTTGGGTGCGTCTTTAGCAGGGCGTAAGATTGCTTTGAGATTTCCATGCGGGCATGGATCGAAGCTTCGGGCGTTACTGCAAAAACTACCAGATCGAGCTTCGGTGATTCACCAATCTGCTTAACGCCTGAAAAGCCGCGTCGGGCCTCTACACGAGAGTCAGTAGCCTGAAAGTCCGGCAGGTAGCTGCTTACATATTCAGTAAACTCCTTCTCGGAGAATTTATTTTGAAGTACGTTGTTCATGCGCGATGTTCTTGAGTAAAGAGCAGGACATTAGAGGCTCTCTGCTCCTTTCCTTGGCGCTCCAAGCTCACGGATATTTGACGCTCCGGTGCAATCTCCATAACCTTTTTGACGAGATCGTCCGGAGAGAGTTCCATGTCCCTCGCTTCTTTGATTATTGTTTTTAATTGGCCGTCCGAAAGGTCGTCGAGTTCGCTCACGACTTGAATAAGATCATCACAATAGTTACCATACTGGCTTTCATCTCTGACGCTTCGGAGTATCTGCACAACCTGCGTTCTATTGCCGGACATCTGTGCTACTGGAGGCTTTTCAAACAGCCGGGCCTTTATCAATTCAAATACTTGGTCGAATTGATTATCTGCCGGTTCGCCCTTTTCTTCCGGTGCTGCTACAAAGAGCCGCAGAGCATCTTCTGTGTTTACCAATCGAGCCGTGCCTTCTTCCTCAATAGCGCAGATGATATTTTCTCCCTTCATACCAACGCCTACAGTGCATTTTTGGTTTTTGCCGACACGAATCAAACGAGAGCGCATAGGTAGACGCTGTGCTTCGGCCATGAGGTCATCGTTGCGTTTTGCTACGTCGTACGCGTCCCTGTGAAGTGCGTCCCAGCTCATATCTTCTGATGTGGCCCGTTCAAATTCATCTCTAAAGAATGAGACAGGGTCTTCGTCCGGGGTGAGGGTACGGGAATCGCTGCCGACGACAGAGTTAAATATCTTCATCTTCAGCGTCGAGATGCCGCGTACGTTTACCTCTGCTTCGCCTACATCAGTTGGAAAGTAGTTATCGATATACAATTCGTCGAACATCTTTTTGCTGATGCGGTTGATACGGCCAACGCGCTGTACGACGCGGGTTGGGTTGTACGGGATGTCGTAGTTGATGATCCGTCCGGCACGATGGAGACTGATGCCTTCGCTGAGTGCATCCGTAGCCACTATGATCTTAAAGTCGTCTTTTTGTTTCTCAGCCGGGAGTCCAGCATCAAAGTTCTCGCGTACCAACACTCGATCGGCCCGGGAGTTGACTGACGTATAGACGAATGCCGGTATGCCCGCATCATGCATTGCCTTTCCAACGTAATTGACGGTATCGGCATACATACTGAACACCACGATTTTTCTTGTCGGGTCCTGACTGAGATGCTCTTTAACATCGTGCAGCAAACGCTCCAGCTTCGGGTCCGGGACCTTAGAGTACTCTGATGTTGCGCCGAACCATTGCTCATAGAGATTCTTGAGCACGTCGCGGTCATGAGTTACGTCTGCAACAAAAGTGTCTTCAAGATCTGCGAGATCAACGAAGATGATTCTACGTGCTGCGGGAGTCGTCTCTTCTTCGACAGACGCTTCGGTCTCGAGAGATTCTTCGGAATCCTCATCCGGGGTGTCGTCCGGAGACGGTATAAAAGCCTTCTTTGAAATAGGGACTTTTTGTTTCTTCTCGGCCCACTCTAGTATTCTCTCGTGAGATGCAATGACGTTACCGAGAGTGCTTTGGAATGCTGCGCGCGAGCTTTCGAAGCGCATCACAAGGAGTTTACGCATAAAAGATGCGACGTTTTTCTGCGCTGTGCGGATGTCTTCGAGATCAGGATATTTTTCTACGAAGCCCGGGACATCTTTCACATACGTGGTCGGCATGTAGCGAGCCCCGGTAAGGCCCTCTCGGATCTTGGAGTCGGGTTCGATTCGCGCAATGGTGTCGAGATAAACGTCGGTCAGTTCACCAAGCTCGTATTCGCGCAAAATCGGATCTGCCATCTTCGCAAACTGAACACCCTGCGCTGCAAGGTCTTCCCGGTAACGCTTGATGATGTTGAGGTCAATGCGAGATCTGCGGATTATGAGTGGCTCTATAAGGCGACGAAGTTCTAAAGCAATGCTCTCGCGCTCTGAGTCGAGCTTTGCTTGTTCGACCGAATCTTTGACCCCTTCGGATAGCTTGCGGCGCAGACTCTTATACTGCTTCTCAAGCTCCATAAACTTCAGAGAGAGGTTATCTACGGTGCGAAGTGTTGCTGCGCCCGGAGTCTGAAAGAGTTTGATAAGAGCAAAGATGTCTCGCGGATCGTTATTGAATGGAGTTGCTGAAAGGACCATGACTTTGTTATCAGCATGGCTACGAGCAAGTTGATGGAGCATCTGGTAGTCGTATGTCTCTTCGTTTCGGTATCGGTGAGCTTCGTCCAAGATGAGTAGGATCGGGTCCCGGGAGTTTTGATACTTCTCGTAGGCATCCTCAATCTTGCCGGTGCTAAATACACGACAACCTGAAAGCCTGAATTCTTCGGCATAGTCTTCCCACATAGGGACAAGGTGCGGCGGCGCAATGATGATCGGTTTAAGATCGGTCAAGTTCGCAGCAACTGCGCTCGCTATAACGCTTTTACCGAGACCAACCACATCTGCAACAATTGCCCCGTCGAAATTCTTGAGCCGGACGAGAGCCATCCTGATCGCGTCGAGCTGATAGGAGTAGTCGCTATATTGTCCTCGAGACGCGGACCGAGGAGAGATAATGTCTTCTTTATCTTCAGTGCCGAATATTTCGTCTAGAAGCCGTACATACATCGCGTAAGGGCGCGGCACTACGTTCATCCACAACTCGTTCTTTATTTTGTTTAGGAACATGTCGGATTTACCCTTTTCCTGAATGGCAATGTTCCGGGCATCGTTCCAGCGTGCGCTGAAGTTCTCGGAGTATTCTTGATACTTTTGTTCACCATCCAACACCTCGTTTACTTCCTGCTGGCCGATCAAACCGTTGTAGGTGAAGTTGCTAGAGCCCATGTACACGACTCCATGAGGTTTTTTATGGACGATGTAGTACTTCCCGTGGGCATGCTCCTCGGTCATTTTTATCTCGAGTGAACCATCTTCGAGTTTCTGCTCGAGAATGCGATAGGCACTCTGAGACTCTGGAGCGTCGAAAATCGAGGTTTGATTCGCGAGTTTTTTAATTCCTTCGGCCAATGCGTCTACGCGCCTTGTCTTCGATGCGGGGACGACTCGCGGCTGGAAACGGCCGAGGTCTAAGTTCGATTGCTTGGTGGACTGGAGAATCAAGTCCGGGATCGCATCTGGATCTATGTAAGAACCAACGAGAATGCGTACCGGGATTTTTTCTAGTTTTTTGGCGAGCAACTCGAAACCGCAGAGGTAGAAGTAGCCGACCTCAATATCAACTGCCGTTGTCTCGTCAGTGATTGCGTTCGACAGAGCCTGATACAGGTTGTTGTCGCGGCTGTTGTTGATGATTCGTTCCGGGCTCATGTTTGTTATTTTGTTTTACTGGCATTCAAGAATAGCTCAAACTCTTTTCGGTCAATCCGGAACTCCTTACCGATCTTGTACGCCTTAAGCTTCCCGGACTTGATATAGCGATAAATGGTCATTATATTGACCCCTAATTTATCTGCTAAATCTTGGGCGGTATAAAAATCTTTTTCCATGTTCATAGTTGGATAAAAAGCGAGTAGAACACTAACAATATACCACCTACAAAAGAAAGATTTTGCCCCAAGGCATAGCACTTTATATTTCCTCCTCCACTCTCAAAGATTTTGTGAATAGTACCCTTATTATCCCCTGGTGTTCCCGCTACGATAGGTATTATGACCAAGCGTTTGATCAATATCCAATTTAGGAAAATCGAAAGGAACAAAAGCACCAACCCTGCTTTCCCAACTTTAGTGATATGAATATCCTTGACTGCGGACACGAGAGCGATGGTGAATGTTGCCACAAAAATCGCCAAACTCACCACCCATTGGTAGTAAGAAATTAACTCCTTACGCATATCGTCGTTCATAGCACCTATGATAATTGACAATGCTTTACATGGCAAATTGAATAGTGGATAATATTATTATTGGCAACTATCCAGTCTACAAGAAATGACTCAAAGATCGCAAAAAAGCAGAGTAAGTGCCTTCAACCAACGACCTGAAAAGCACTACATGAAAATCGTCGTTTCCCTCCGTGAGGCCATCCCCGCATGGCCGATGAAATAGTTTATGAAAAAAATTGAAGTAAAAATCAAGGAGAAAGATAAGGGAACAAAAGACCTGTCCCTACTCAATCTGCGGGAGGAGATTGTAAATTTTTTATACAAGGACACGGTCGCAAATTCAACAAAGGCTGATCTCCAATTTTTTGTCCTACTCTACTTTATTTCAAGTAAAATCGGGAACGACACTTTCTTGGAAAAGATTCTCGACGAAGGAATCCCGAAATTCAACAAACTCAACGAGGCCTTTGCAAATAAGAAGGGGTATCTGCGAGCGCGTGAATATAGGAAGATGGTCGAACAACACGGCCTTTCGGAGCTTTTTGAAAACGATATATTCTTCGTTATTATCGAAGCGATACTGAATGCTGAAGAGATTGAGAAACGGTATGCTTCGTTCCTGAAAAAACATCCCGAGGTTGAGCGTGTAATTTCAGCCATTAGAACAAAATACGCCCCAAAACTTAGTACCAGCCTTAAGAAATTTCAGTCATCAAAGATTCAAGATGATAGATATGATGAGCACGGAAACTACCATGATTTAAGTAAAAGCGTATACCGTACCGTTCGGATGAGGAATTCGAGGAACCTTGATCTAAATCTTCAAAAATATACGTCCGTAAAAGAAATCACGAGCAAGTCGCCTGTTGACCTAACATTTCTTCAACATGTTGATCCACAAATAATCTTTGACCTGTGGGATAAATATCATGTTGCGGAATACATGAAATCGGCGTGGCGAATCGCGAATAACTCGCCGATTATTTCTGGCACCGTCTCTGGAATACTTGGCGGGCTAGTCGTGAAATTTGCTACATGGAAACGAATTGATGGGAAAAGTAACCGAAAGGAAAAAGATAAAGCGAAGCAAGAGTTTGAGGATTCAAAGAAGCAAAACGGCCAAGTGCTAGATGACCTAACATTGCGATTGGTCGATTCAGTGCTTAAAGCTAACGAGAGACTTGAGAAAGAAGTTGAAGACACCAGAACGCAGATTTGGGAACTATCTGGCAAAGGGATCGTTATGCAAGATAAAGAGGCAATCAAAAAACTTGAAACGCGAGTGGCACAGCTTGAAAATCTTTCAGTGGACACGAAGTTAATTGATGATAAAAAGTCATGACTATCTTTTGGACATTCTTAAATACGCCACGAGGTAAAGAACGTTTCCGCGTTGAGCTTCAGCCGTCCGTCGGCGACCATATATTCGAATTTAATCTTGCTGTGCACCGACACGGGGATTCAACGTGGGTAGTGCTACCAAATTATGTACCGGGAAGTGAGGCGCATAAGCTCAAAATTAGCGGACAGCCGGGGCAAGATTTGTTACTGCTGATAAAAGATCAAAAAGGTACCGAGAAAAGAATTAGGTACTCGGCCGATGTCTTCTGGGTTGATGGCGGCGATATTGGCACAATTCAAAATATTGCTGACTATCGTAAATATTTTGAAGAATCACTCGGACTTTCGGAAGAAGAAATGTATTGTGAAGCGCTGTTTGACGAGTATAAGAAGCTTGAGGTGGCGACTCATGCTGAAGCGCAGGATGTTAAACGCGGACAACCATATAATTTTTATCAGATCAATCCTCAAGATTTGATGCGGAAGAAAATTATTGCCAAGGAACTTTTGAAACAAGGTAGAGAACGCTTCAAGGGTACACCGGCTGAATGGTTCGAAATAAGAAAAGAGGCACAATAATATATATGGTAAAGAAGATTGAAGAAAAACGAATCGGTTCTATAACATATCAACTCAAATACTTTGAGGGAGATAACAAATATGTAATTTATAAAATGGACGATAGGGTGATGAGTGACGGACAGATTCATCGAATTCCCGAGGAAGCGGTTTTTGATAACGAAAAAGATGCGCGCGAGTACATGGAAAATTTGGAAAAATAACTATGGACGACGAGACAAAACGACTGATGAAAGAGCACGAGATAGACGAGGGTGCCGCCGAGAAGGCGCAGGAGTTAATTGACGAAGGTCTGGATGAAGACGATGCAATCGAGATTGCCGCAGATTTATAAAGAGATCTATAATAATCATACACATGATGAATATCCAACAACATTTAATTGACGAAATTGCCAGCAAAATTGCCAATAAGGAGCGGGAAATCCAAGAGTCAGATCAGGAACTCGAAATTTTGAACGCAAAGCTCAAGGTCGAGAATAAGACTTTCGGCATGCAGGATCTCAAGGAGTACCTGAAGGAAGACTTCAAGTATTCCATACAGGCATTGGAGAGTATGCTTGCACAAGAACAGCTGTGCAATATCCAACTCAAAAAGGAGTTAGAAATGTTGAATTATCGGAAAGTGGTGATTGAAAAAAAATTTTCTGATAACGATTTTGGTAACTAAAAAGGGCCCCCTACCCCCTTTTCAACGTATCCCTATATATGAGCGACACGAGCGCAAAGCTCAAGATGAGTAAGAGGAACCACGAGCCGATCTTGTTGAGTGAGGTGGGATCACTCTATATCAAAAAACTCAAATGAGTCCGCAATATCTTGAGCGAGTTTATTAGCGACGTAGAGCGAGTGAAATGAGAAAACGAAGCGAAGCGGAGTTTTCTCATTTCCGAGCCGAGGAGCCAATATAGGTTCAATACCGCGCGGCTCTGCCGCGCTTTATGTACGAGTGGAGCGAGTTCCGAGTATTACCTCGGGGCTCTGCCCCGAGGGACTATATTTTCAGTCGGGAAATGAATAATGAAAATAATATCATTACGCTTAACGAGTACAGTTGAATATTGTTCTGAAATTTATAGTTACATGTATCTTATGAAAAAAGGAATCTGTTTAATTGGTCTTGGCCCACACGCAAAGAGAATCTACTACAAATATATAGAACAAGAAGTTCTTGCGGGAAATCTTGAATTCGACATGATCGTAGATCTCAAATCTAAAGAAACTGAAATCAAGGACTTTTGTCGAGCAAGAGTGGTTCAGCCAAATAGGATAATTCTTGCAAATGACAAAGGCCAGCGCATACCACAGAGATTAGACGCTCATGTGAAGATGGAGTTTGATGAAGCGATAAAAAATAATCGGATACAATATGTCATTGTTGCCACCGAACCAAAAGCACATAAGATCTATATTGAATATTTTCTAAAAAATAAAATTTCAGTACTTACAGATAAACCGATAACCGCTCCGGCTGGACTTAATTATAAAAAAGAAAGCTCTGAACAACTTCTTTCAGATGCTAATTATCTTGATGAACTAAGTAGAATCAATAACACTCCTCTTTATGTTTTAGCCCAACGACGAGAACATCCAGCGTATATTTTTATCTTCGAAGAAGCTCTTAAGATTGTGAAGGAGTACGGTATACCAATCACATTCTTTAACATTCATCACTCTGATGGTCAGTGGAATATGCCTGAAGAGTATCTTTCTCGAGAGAATCACCCTTATAAATATGGTTATGGGAAAATCATGCACTCTGGATATCATTTTATTGATATTGTCGCATGGATAATAGAAACAAATAAAGTAATTCTACCCATGCTTTATCTCTCCAATAGGACAGAGCTCATAAAACCACAGACTCACTATAGGCAGATAGGAGGCAAGGAACTTTTTAAGCGATTATTCGAAAAGGATACTGATGAACCCTCCAATATGTACATGGGCGAAGTTGACTCGTATACACGTTTTTTCTTGAGAAATGGCGAATATCCAATCAATAGAGAGAACGTGGTTTCTTTCGGACACCTAGACCTGCTCCAGTCTGGTTTCTCTGGTCGTGCATGGTATGATCTTCCTAAGGACACCTATAAAGGGAATGGTCGTCTTAGGCATGAGTATATTAATTTACATATCGGTCCGCTATTCAATATTCAGCTTCACTCATATCAATCAGCAAGGGTTGATGAACATTCGAAATATGATGTAGGTGGCATAGAACATCAAGAGATTAACCTCTTTAGAAATAATAAGTTGATTGGAGGTAAATCTTTCGATACTAGGAACTTTGTTCAAGAAATATATCATAAGTATCATGCCGACCTACCTCAATATCTCGGTCAGAATGAGACTTCCCGATATATTATTTTCAAGAAATTCCTTGCAAATGATACTCAAAGCAATACTCTTATCGAGAATCAATTATTAACCACTAAAATAATTTCAAGTATGTTTCTATCTTCAATAGAAGAAAATGAACAGACATTTAAAATATAAGCGTATGGCAAAATTTTTCAAAGTTAACGTATCAGTAGTAATTTTCAATAACGATAAGGTGCTTATTGTTAAAAGATCAATGAAGGAAGATGTTTTTCCTGGATTATGGGGTATTCCCGGCGGAACGGTAGATATGAGCGATCAGAACCTAGAGTCTGCGTTAGAGCGTGAAGTTATGGAAGAGGTTGGCATAAAAATAAAAAACTTTTGCGTGATTCAGAATAATATAAAAGAAAAAGAAATATATGGAATGGTCTACATCGTCTATACTGCAGATTATGAATCAGGAGAACCGAAAGCTTTAGAAGATACGGAGGAAGTTTCGTGGATGACTATAGAAAATATGGAAAATATGGAATTCACACCAAAGACCTCCGATGTAATAAAAAACGCTTATGAAAGAAAGTTTCAGGAATCAATCAAATGATCTTTCTACCATAGCATTTGAAGGTATTAATCGTGTCGGAAAGGGAACACAGATAGATCTTCTAAAAAAAGTTTTCAAAGAACTCGATGTTGATTTTGTTGAGTTACGCGGAGATGGTACTCGAGAAGGCACTGGTTCACACGACGGTGATCCATTTGACATCTGGTGGCAAGAGAACGCCAAAAAAATTCGTAAGCAAGGCACCACAGAAGAATGGCATGAGGCTGCATATAAACTTGTTACAGAGATGAAGGAGTGGCGAATGAAAGCACGGGTACTTAATAAGCAAGTCGCACTTCTGGATCGGTCTCTTTTATCAAGAGCATCATTTGTAATAGATAGAGATAATCCAGCTAATGACATACTTTTAATTTCAGATCTTTATCCTATCCAGCGTGGAGAAAAGATTATCCTCGACGATATTTTGCCCGATGTTATTTTTGAATTAACCGCAGAAAAAGAAGTTATATTGGGAAGACTTGATCCTGCCGATCCTAAACTTGAATTCAGAAGGAAATTAATAGAAGATTCATATGATATTTTTTATAATGCTCGCAAGAGATTACCACTTGAAATAACAGAAAGAATAGTCAGTATAGACGCCTCACAAGCCCCCGATATTATTTTTGATAGTATTCTTGAAACCCTCAATAGTAAGATTGAATCATGGAAAAAACATCAGCAATAATTCTTATTCAATTATTAAGTTGTACTCCACGTTTTATCATGCGTTTTGAGTTGACCTCATGAACTTTTGAATACTAAAAAATGATATACTTTTTTATAGTAAAAAAGGTATCTATTTATATGCACACTACAGTTAAACTTATCATCGCCATTGTAGTCTCCGAGCTGGCCGGCATCATCGGCTCGGTGTTTACCGCGCCGTCTATTGCCGGTTGGTATGCAACATTAGTTAAGCCGATCCTCAATCCTCCGGCGTGGGTGTTTGGGCCGGTCTGGACGACACTCTTTGCGCTTATGGGCATTGCGGCATTCCTCGTTTGGAAGAAGGGGCTCGATCGCAGAGATGAAAAAATTGCACTCGGTATTTTTCTCGGTCAGTTGGTTTTGAACACGCTGTGGTCAATCATCTTTTTTGGTCTCCACTCCCCCGTCGGTGCGCTTATTGAGATCGTATTCCTCTGGCTCGCTATCCTCGCCACGATCATCGCCTTTGCAAAAATCTCAAAACCTGCCGCATGGCTTCTCGTACCCTATATTCTCTGGGTCAGTTTTGCTGCATATCTCAATTATTCCATTTGGATGCTGAATTAGTCGCCACTCTATGACAGGATTCACCCCCCTACCCCCTCCGCAACGTATCCCTATATATGAGCGACACGAGCGCAAAGCTCAAGATGAGTAAGAGGAACCATGAGCCGATCTTGACTTGGCTGGTGCAATCTATCAAATGTTTAAAAACAAACGGGTTTACTGTACCATACGTACTATGCTTACCAAGCCCCCAATTCCAACAATCGCGGAAGAAATATCACGAGAAATAGTGACGTTGTTTGGTGCTCGCCTCGACGCGGTATTGCTCTATGGAAGCTCCCGGGTTAATGAGACATTTTGGGACCTGGATATGGTTGTATTGATCAAGGAGAAAACCTCTCCCCTAGACGACCTCTCCGATCTTCAAACAATACAACAAAAATACTCCGAGCAAACACTTGACCTACAGCTGTTCTATCCTGAAGAATCTTCTTTTCCCGACTTGTTTTCGCTTGATGCTCACGGTGCGTTTTTTATACATATTCTTGCTGAGGCAACCCCCCTCTACGGCAAAAATCCTTTTGCAAAAGACGCTCCGCGTGAAGACGTGGTGATTACCAGTTTGATCAATCGCATACAACGATATGTCTTTCAAGCGCGACAAGAGTATCTGGGCGGTGGGAGACATAATAAAGATCGAAATCCCGAATATCATGCAAAACACATAGAACGAGTAATGCTTGATCTGCTGCTCCTTATCGGAGAAGACCTGTCAAAAATAACCGCAAACACTTCAGATATATCAAAAGTATTCAGACGATGTTTTCCCGACGTACTCAATGAGGAAGATTGGCGCATCCTTACCGAAAGAACGCCCGATGATATCGCGATCTTTATGGCGCTGTATGAAAAAATATATACGGTCGCGCTTTTTTCAGCACAATCAATGCTTCCCGGCACGAGCCGCTCTCCGTCGCGGATGACCTATAAGGGTATTGTTTGTGAATACCTCCTCCCCGAGAAACCGACATCAACGGCAATAATCGTCTTGGACGGGTTGCCGCGCAAACCGGAGCTCTCGGAATTTCTTGCCGTCCTCGCCTCGTGGGGGTATGCCGCATTTTTTCCACGACTTACAGGAACATGGGAGTCGGCAGGGGTGTTTCTTGATCACGATCCGACACGCGATGTTATAGATTTGGCGCATGGGCTCAAAGATGGTATTGCTCTTCACGACACAAACATGGCCGCGTACGACAAGGTTGTGGTCATTGGAGCAAGTTTTGGCGGACTGGTTGCACTCTGTGCCGGTTTTGATGAGGCAATAGCGCACGTTATCGCCCTCTCACCTCCCCTGAGAATGTCTGACGTACCAAAAGTGGAAACTCTCTTTGCGTACCTTGAGACAACCTTCCCTATGGCATATCGTTGCACCACCACCGATTGGGAAAAATTACTAACCGGCAAGTGGCTCGATCTTTCCAGGTTCATGGATGACAAATCAATCAACGCGAAGAAATATTCCATTGTAACGGGTACCTACGACAAAACCATACCGCCCGATACAACAACGACATTCTGCGCCTCCACGGGAATCCGTCTGGAGGAGATTCCCACAGGACACCTCTCACTTCACAAAGATCGCAGACTCGTGCGACCGCGTCTCCGCGCATTACTTAGTGAGATTGGTTGAGGTTCCTTGTTGTACTTCCCGTAGCGTCTACCATGTGCTACCATCGTCCACAGACGACAATCACAAAGGAGACATTCCGATGATTCCAGTGGCAACCACGCTTCCCGTATCTCCATCCCATGCAAAAAAGCCCGGGTTCTACAGCTTATTTTCCTTTGTTTACCATCTCGGTATGACAGAGAATATGCAGACGATAGCGGCATTAAACACCCTTGGAAAGAGTGCGGATGTATCGACTATTCATCTCATGGAGAGTACGTTGGATATTCTTGGTATACAACCGAATGTCCGATGGAACGATGAAACTATCGACCACAACTCCATGAGTACTTTGTTGCAAACCCTCTTTAAGAAGAATTTGATCGGCGTAGAAACTCGCAATATTCGTCGATGTTCATGCGGTATGATCGAATACTTTGATGGTATCGATTTGTACGGTTCCAAGACGCTCGTACATGAGGGATACTCGATGTGTTGCCATACGCGTATCATAAAAATTCGCAAACAGGTGCTTGTTACAGCGCCATTGCCGAAACCCTCCACGCCAAAAGTATTCCCTTCATGGGCCGCGCGAGAATTTGAGGCGAAGATGAAAAAACTCGCAGGAGCAAGACTTTTGATTTCGCGCAGTACCCCCCGAAGACATAGTGTGCGACTTGGCGGATATGATTGGAATATCGACAATGATTTGGTGTGGTGGTTTTTTTCAAAATGGCTTTCTGAAAAAAAATACATCCTCACACACCTCGTGGTCGGCACGTCGATACTTCATCAAGCGGCAATACTCTCGGCCGTCTCAGCACTCATCGAAGTACCTGTGCCGACACATATCTACTGCCTTCCAAAAGTATCTTTCATCCCCATTCATGGTGTGGTAACCATAGGGCAGTCTGTTGAACGTTTTGGTTCTGTACGCATCACAAACGCCTTGTTGTGGTCGGCGCTGTCAGGACGAAAGGAGTTCGCGCTGCATGGAAGTATTTTTCCGAAGATGCGCGATACTGTCGTTAAGAATATCGATACTATGTCGATTACCTCGCTACGCCGCCTCCTTTGTGTATAAGATTACATACGATCGCCTTCCTCAAGGCGATCTTTTTTTATCCATCTCTCTACAGTGCGCGCCACCCCCCTACCCCCTTTTCAACGTATCCCTGTATATGAGCGACACGAGCGCAAAGCTCAAGATGAGTAAGAGGAACCATGAGCCGATTTTTTCCGGGGAGACGAGGTGCCAGCCGGAAAGCTGGCTTGGATAGAGCCAGATATGCGTGAAGGTGCTCACATTCTCCGCGACCCAGACAAACAGCGCGGTGAAAAAAGCGGCTGCCAAAAAGGGCATACTGCGCCGCTTTGCAGATACCTGAAAATGTACCGTCGTACGCCAAAAGATGACGGCGATGTATGCAAACAAGAGGTACCGTATGTCGTAGAAAAAATGGTGCGTGAAAAAATTGAGATAGATAAGTGTCGCAAGCACCCATACGTGGCTATACGCGGGAAAGCGCTCATAGGAGAGTTTGAGAAAGACAAAGGCGCGCGAGATAAAACTTCCGACCGCGGAGTAGAGGAAACCGGCGAAGAGCGGCACAGTGCCGATGACGAAGACCGCTTCCCCCACCCCCGGATAGGTCCATGAGCCGATTGCGGGATGTGTTTTGAACAGTTCCATGATCGTCGCCAAGAAGTGGAAGATGATGATCACAAAAAACTCTCGCAACCGTTCAAACCGAAACACCAAAGCCACAATCTGGAAAGCGACCGCGGAAAGAAAAATGAGGTCGTAGCGGCTTATAAACGGCACGGTAACAAACTCAGTCGCCAAGAATATGGCGAGGAGAAAGACGCCAAAATACGTCGCCCGCAGATTGGCGACAAAGAAACTCCAGAACTCAACAAGAAACGCCCGCATGTCTTTATTATGCACTATATGACCATCCTCTGCTTTAGAGCCTGTCAGATAACCCTATCGCCTTGTTAAGAAACGTAATCATTTTAGGGTAGGCATCAAGCTTGTTCTTACGTTTTGCAAGACCATGCCCTTCATCGTCATACACGAGCAGGTCAACCTCTTTTTTTTCACTCCTTAGTACTTTCAAAACCTGTTCTGCTTCTGCAAGTGGGACACGCGGATCGTTCGCGCCGTGGATAAGTAATAAAGGGGCCTGTATGTTTTGAATTGAGTGAATGGGCGAGAGTGCTTCCAAGAGTTTTTTGTCGTGCTCCAAAGAGCCGTATTCAGCTTCACGCAACATGCGTCGATAGGGGGCGGTATGTTCCATGTATGTAACAAAGTTGGATATGCCGGCGATAGAAATTCCCGCCGCCCATAACTTTGGATAAAAAGCCATGGATGCCAAGACCATGAAGCCACCATAGCTTATCCCATAGAGCGCAATGGTATCTTCATCTAAGTCAGAATCATTCGCTATATAATCACGCACGGCGACAATGTCTTTTACAGAATCCATGCGCTTTTCTTTATTATCAAGTGTCATGTAGGTCTTACCATACCCCGCACTTCCACGTATATTTGGAGCAACAACCGCATACCCGCTATAAACCAAGTACTGCAAGATAGGGTGGTAGAGTGGTCTGAATTGCTCATCCGGACCGCCATGGATAAACATAACGACGGGGAGTTGTTTTTCACTCTTCCGTCTTTTTGGTTTATAGAGGTACGCGGGAATAGAGCGCCCGTCGAATGATGTAGTGTGTATCATTTCCGGCTCAATCATTATTTTCGCAGGAACACCCTGATTACTGTGTGTAAGTTGGCACTGTGTTTCGTTGACGATGTTAAGCACCCAGAGGTCAAGAGCATGCCGTGCGCCGCCCTTATTGTATGCTATGTGTGAGCCATCTTGAGAAAATTGTATTTGATAGAGTGCGTTATCCGACAACGTGCAGGCAGGCGTATCGTATGTGCCTATGGCGTAGAGCGTTACTTCGCGGGAGCCGTTGTTATTTATTCCAACCGCTATCTTTTTGCCATGTTTATCTACTGCAACATCCTCAACATCCCAATCTGGAGTAAGTACATATCGCGAGCATCGTTCACGTATCGAGTACTGCGCAAGGCCGACGAACTCCCTGTCTGTATTCTCCAGACGAAAGAAACCTGATTCGTCCGGAAGCCAAAAAGATCCCTCATGTACGACATCGCCGTCGTGAGGAGTGAGATTGGTGATTATGCCTGTTGCGAGGTTGCAGAGATATTGATCTGTGTTGGCGTGGGCATGCACTTTTCGCACAACAAGGTATGTACCGCGCGGAGAAAAGCCTTCCGCAAAGCATCTGCCACCCATAGTGAAGACACATATCTTTTTTTTCGTTGCAATCTCCAAGGTATACACATCGAAATCTACGCCATTTCTTTCGTTTGATGCAAAGCAGATATATTTCCCATCTGGTGACCATCCACCAAAACGATGTTGCATGTTTGGTGCTGTAGTTATCTGTGTACTTTTTCGCGTCTTAAGGTCAAAAAGAAAGAGTTGTGTCTGTTCACTACCATTCTCAGCTTTTCCAAATATACAAATGTTCTCAGTGGGAGAGAAGCGCACGAATGATACAGGATCCTGAAAATGGGTAAGCTGCTCGGAATCACCACCTACTGTCGGGATAAGAAAAACTTGCCATGTCCCTGTCTCATTGCTTAGGTATGCAATATGTGAACCGTCGGGACTAAAAGAACCGCCTCCGGCAGAATGTACGTATAAAAAGTCTTCAATAGTGTAGTGCTGTTCCATGTATATAAGTATACCTTAGGTTCATATGTAATATAGTCCCTCGGGGCAGAGCCGCGCGGTAGTGAACCTATAGTAGCTCCTCGGCTCGGAAATGAGAAAACTCAGTTTCGCTTCGTTTTCTCATCTCACTCGCTCTATGCTGCTAATAAAAAAGGCCACCATCTTCTTGATGGTGGCCTGTGCGCCTGTTCTAATGACCGCAGCCGGTACCGCCTGATTGGCCGTCTCCGCAACTACCGTCGCCGTCACAGCCGCCGTTTTGATGAATAAACATAAAGTTCTCCTCTTGTTGTTCATCGGGTTGAAAGGTACCCCCTTAGGCCCATCCTAAAGGTAATCATGATACTAGCACATGGTGTTTATTTTTGCAAATTTACCATACAGAGCATTGCACCCACCCCTCCCCTATGTTACTCTAGTCTCAACACTAACGGGGGTTGTGTACGAAACGCTTCGGCGCGGAGTACACGGCCCCCGTTTTTGTTGTTGTGTTCTTTCTTGTTCTTTAGCCAAAAACACCGAGGGGGTGTGAGATGAATGTTCTTTCAAAAATTGTTGTCGCTCTTGTCCTTGTATTTTCCACAACCATTGCATCGGCATGGACGCTAGAGTCGCCGGTTTCAGGAAATATCAAAAATAGGACTGTTACCGGCTACTCCTTTGGTAGTAATTGGTATGAGGGATACTGCAACGGACTTGTTAAAAAACATACGGGCGTTGATGTTGAGTCATACGTTGGTGAGCCGGTATATGCCGCATATGACGGATGGGTAAAAGTGGCACAGACCAACTCAACATGGGTCGGTTTTGTAACGATAGACCATGCACCGACACACACCTTCTTATTGACGACGGTCTATTGGCACATTAACCCGGCTGTATCAGCAAATACGTGGGTGAATAAAGGATCACTCATTGGGTATGTGGGATACCTTGCAAGTGGCACTCATTTTCATTTTGGTGTCCGAGAGGCGGCATATTCAAACGCCTCCAATGTAGGAGCATTACCACAAACTGCTTGTGGTGGTTATCCCGCATTCCCGAGTTCTTTTATAAATCCGATGTCGCTTCAATACGAAAACAATCCTAATTAATGGAGCGCAAACGGCCCTGCACTACGCAGAGCCGTTTTTTAGTGTCTCTCAAAAATTAGAGGCGGATCATGTCATCGAGTATCTTTTCATATATTTCGGCGTTGTCAGCATCGACAAAATAACTCACGGTAAAAACCCCTTGTACTCCATTGACTATAAAAAGGAGTGCGGGACTACCGGAAAACGGATCTGTATAACTGACACGGACCGCAGGAAATGTTGCAACATGCGTTTCCGTAAGAATCATGTCAGGGTAGGTATCCTTTTCTCTTGAGCGAGTTTGATAGTCTCGCACGAATGTCGCATAGTCTGTTTCTGAATGCAGTGCGATATGCAGAGAATTCAGGATGAACGCATCGGTTCTCCGCAACGAATCATCAGGAGCGAGCGTCGTGACGATGACCGATCGACGGCGCGCATCATCATCCAGATATACATCAGAGGGATATACCAATGAAAAACCAAGGGTTTCGTTGATATATTTTGTATGGGTGGCGTCAACTATTTCAGAATGTGCTTTCCATACTCCTTCATCACCCCCGCCACGCGCGAGCAACACGCCTGCCACGACAATAAAAACAATAACAACCCCAGCGATGATGTACTTGTTGTTATATTTTTTCATATCGCCAGTATAGCAGATTGCCACACTTTTTTATCTCAACTTTGCAAAAATTTCTAGCTCATGCTACAGTACCCCCCAACACTAACGGGGGTTGTGTACTGCGCTCTGCGCGGCACATGGCCCCCGTTTTTTGTTGTTGTGTTCTTTCTTGTTCTTTAACCAAAAACACCGAGGAGGTGTGAGATGAAACTGTTCAAAAAAGCATGTTTGTTTCTAGGATGTGCCGTTATCAGCAGTGTGTGTATGGCTATCCCCACCCTAGAATGGCCGTTGCCAGGCCTACCCGATACATGGATCATTACCTCCGTCCCGGGAGAACACTGGCAAAACCAGTATTGCGGAAGCAATCGCCAGCTTCATACAGCGATTGATATATCCGCACCCATCGGCACAAAAGTGGAAAGCGCATACGCGGGGACAATAGCGGTTGTTGTGATATACAACAACAATCCCTCTGACGAGAGAAACTTTGTTACCGTCTCACACAGTTCATGGACGAGCACCTATCATCACATCAAACCAGTCGTGAGTTACGGACAATCGGTATCCATGGGACAAAAGATAGGAGAGGTGAACAACCATAGTGGAGGATCCCATCTTCATTTTGGAGTGCGAAATACTTCTTACTCCAATATCGCCAACAGGGGTCGACTTCCTGAAAATACTTCATGCGGAGGAGATCCTGCCTACCCCGAGTACTTCCTTGATCCTTCAAACCTGAATTACTATTGGTGACACCAGTAAAAGCCCGCGAGTATCGCGGGCTTTTTTTAATTGAAGGTGATACTTTTGATTAGTTTTTCAAAAATATCGTGACTGCCGGGAAGTGTTGCATCGGTGGGGTTGATAGAGTTGTGCACAAAAAGAATCGTATCATTATGCGCAATAATAAATTGCTGTTTTCCCACAATAACGCCCGGGACGACCTCGCCATCATATCCTCCGCCAAAGCCGTGGAGATAGAACGCCGTATCGGAGAGTACTTCCTCACCTCTGCCGGTCTTCTCCGTGGTGAGTGTGGCAATGAGGTCAAGATCGGCTTGCTGATATGCCGTACCGCGCATAAAACCATCTTGCAAGAAATCCTTGATTGAGAGATGCTGAGGATTTTTGTACGTTGTAATGCCAATACTGCACGATTCGGCACGGGCGCTGTCGTAGATGCTTGCTTCCGAAACGATAGGATTGTATTGCTTATGATTTTCAAGCAGTTTTTCAAACCTCTGCTGACATTCTGGAAAGGCGACGAGTTCCGCAGGAAACACGACAACCGCCTCACCAGAATTGATCAAGAGTGTCGTGGTGCTCACCTGCCAATCTGCAGGATAGGTAATGTGGTAGTCATATTCTGTATCGGTGTATACCCGCTCCGGTGACAGAGCAACGGGCGCCTTTTGTTCACCGCGCACCGATAAGATCCCCGCAACGGTAATAAAAACAATAACAACCCCCGCAATGATGTACTTGTTGTTATATGTGTTCATACCGACAGTATAGCAGACATTCGCACCGTCACCTCGCCATCCCCGGATATCTACACCACCCCCACTCTCTGAAAAATAGTTTGCTATACTTATGGCAGTACTGTGTTACCTATCTCATGTTAGTGTTAGCCAGAACCTAAAAAAAGCGAGGTGTCCCCGTGATAGCAGCATTGATTGAAAATCTCCTGCCATATATAATTGCCCTGACAGCCGACTACCGCGACAGTGCCGACGACTTCTTCGGCGGCGCATCATCCTCTTGGAAAGGGAGCGAGCAATCCAAAGGTGCTGCGGTGAAAGTGCGCGAGATGATCCGCCGTACGCCCCATCACTACCGATGGGTCAACAAAGATGGTGGAAAGTGGATCCTGAAGAAGTTCCCCTTCGCCGTTTTTGCGGAGATAGATACAACCGATGGAGAGAAGTGGAAGGGCGCGGTGCAGAAACTCGCCAAAAAACTATAGAACCCAAAAAGCCGCTGGGTTTGCATCGGCTTTTTTACTGCGTGTGCTATTTTGCTAAAGGCCGCAACACACCGGCGGGCGCATGCGCCCGCCGGCCCGTCTTCCATGACGATTCTTTTCATTACCCACATACACCATAATGACAAGAGGGGTATAATGAGCACATATGATACAAAAAATAGTTCCCCACCTGTGGTTCAATAAAGAGGCCGTCGAGGCGGCCGAGTTCTATGTCGCGGCGTTTTCCAATCTCCCCTCAACCCTCACCCAAGGCGCCTCGCATATCGTGAACAAGAACACACTCTACGACACCCCCTCCGGCACCGTGGAGACGGTCGTCTTTGAACTCGCGGGCTACCGTTATGCCGCCATCAGTGCCGGCCCGCTCTTCAAGATCAACCCGTCGGTGTCGTTCATCCTCAACTTCGACCCTTCGCACGATGAAAACGCGCGAGGACACTTGGATGCCCTGTGGGCAACACTCTCCGAAGGCGGCACCGCGCTCATGCCCCTGCAAGCGTACCCCTTCAGCAAGCACTATGGCTGGATACAAGACAAGTACGGCGTCTCATGGCAACTGATGCTCACCGACCCTACAGGTGAGAAGCGGCCGTTCATCACCCCTTCGCTCATGTTTGTCGGCGACGTGTGCGGCAAGGCCGAGGAGGCGACGAACTTCTACCTCTCGGTATTTAAGGACGCGCAACGAGGAACTATCGCCCATTACCCCAAAGACATGGAGCCCGACAAAGAAGGCAATATCATGTTCACCGACTTTACGCTCGCGGGGCAATGGTTCGCCGCGATGGAGAGCGCGCACAAACACGCCTTCGCCTTCAACGAGGCGATCTCACTCATGGTCTACTGCGAGGATCAGGCGGAGATAGACTACTATTGGCAAAAACTCTCCGCCGTCCCCGAGGCCGAACAGTGTGGCTGGCTCAAAGACGCCTATGGCGTCTCGTGGCAAATCGTACCCCGTGCCATGGACGAGATGATGAAAAGCGGCGACAAAGAGCGCATGGCGCGCGTTACAAAAGCATTCCTTGCAATGAAGAAGTTTGATCTTGCCGCGTTACAAAAGGCCTATGAGGGTTGATCCAGAAGGTCTGTGAAGAAACTCCCCCTTTCCCCGACAAACGATCATGTGACCTACCAGCTAACCTTTTTTCCTCAATTACCTATGTACACCTGCCCCATGCATCCGGAGATTCGACAGTCCGCCCCCGGCGCATGCCCGATCTGCGGTATGCGCTTGGTGGAAGAGGGTTCGGTGCAACCCACGCGCCCCGTGTCCAAAGACCGCGGCCTAGGCACGATCACATGGAAAAACTATCTTCCTCTCATTGCGATCATCGGCTCTATCTGCGTCATTGCCACCATCGCAAGCTTTTACGCGCAACCGCCGGCGGACTTCTCGCTCGCTCTATGGATCGAGTACTTCATGGTCGGCTTTTTCATCGTCTTTGCGGGCTTCAAACTCATCGACCTCAAAGGATTCGCGGAGGGCTATGCCCAGTACGACCTTATCGCCAAGCGATTCTTCGCGTATGGGTACGCCTATCCGTTCATTGAGCTCGCCTTCGGCCTCCTCATGCTCCTCGGTTTTACCTCTCCTGCACTTCTATGGACGGAGGCGGCGGTCATGGCGGTAAGCGGTGCGGGTGTTGCGACGAAACTCGTGAAGCGCGAACCATTCCAATGCGTCTGCCTCGGCACCTTCCTTACAGTCCCTCTCACCACCGTTACGTTGATTGAAGATTTTGGCATGATGCTCTTGGCCATCGTGCTGATATATCTGTAGCAAAACGAATACTGCAAAAACGCCACCATCATCCCCGTCTACGACTGCCCAAAAACAAAAACGCCCGAAATGGGCGTTTTTGTTTTGAAGACTGGAGATTAGCGACGCGCAATAGTGATACCTTCAACCATGTAGGTAAGTTGGATTTGTGTCTCGGGGATTTCTTTGACATCGATCTTACCGACAACGCGGGCGGTTACTTGGCAGATACCCATAGCAATCGCGGGATTGGTCTCTTTCGTACCGACGGAGACCGTATCGCCGAGATCAAACATCACGTCGATCTGCTGTTTCTTGCGAGAATGCATCGTATCGGCGATCACGCGATATCCGATCAAGTGTTCGACGACGGTAAAGCCGCACGAGGTATCATTGACCGGCGCCTCAAGCGCGATCACCGTACCAAATGGCAGCTCCTCGGCGAGGTCGCGCGAACGCGCGACGATCACCTCCGGATTAGAACGGGCGCCCGATGCCGTAACATCAGGGTCGCCGTCCGTCTGCTCGGGAACGGCATTATATGCGGTGAGTTTTACCGAGTGCGTCTGCTTTGCCGCCGGCTCCACAATGGGGGCCGTCGGAGGCAAGTCAGCCATCGCGGCGTTCGCTCCCGGTAAAATAAACAAGCCCGAAAGGGCCATAGTAAGGATATTCATCATAAAATCAATCTAACCTTATGCTGAAATGATAGCATCTTTTGGTACAAATGTCAATACATTTTACAGATTTGTCAATGTTTTGTACCTAAAAACCCTTTATATTTCAATGATTTTTGAATATCTATCACTATAACAGAAACCGCTCTACAACCCTTTCGACGTACTGCCTTGCGAGGCATGCCCCAAACGGGTGTGTGGCGATAATCAGGACGCCACTTATACACAACATGTTGTAGAAGTTGTCCCGTGCATTGTCTATAATAAAGAGAACGGGGGTACATCTATGTATATTTTATGATGAAGAAAGATCTTTTTATATACGGAGCAATTATCGTGCTCTGGAGCGGATACCTGCTCCTCACGGTCCTTCAGCCAAATACGCCCAACCCACTGACCGGCTCATTGAGCACGTTTCAGGTGATGCTCTTGCGCCTCTCTATCGCCCTCCCCTACCTCTTCATCTGGCTCGTCGCCTTCTATGGCGGCTTGGCACTGCGAACCTACACAGCCGCGCTCGCCGACCTTGACGAACGCCATGCACTTCGGCGCGTTGCGACGGGTATCTTCATTCTCGCCGCGGGCCTCTTGATAACAACCTTTTTGAGTTCCACGCGCCAGCTCCTCCAGGTGCGCGAAAGCGATCTGGTGCCGATGATCACCATACTCATCAACTACGCCTATATTCTCATTCCACTCGTCTCATTCAGTTACTTCTTTACGGGAGCGCAAGGTATGGCTCACAAAGTGCGCGCCGATGGATTGAGTTTTGGTGAAACACTCACTCCCCTCGCAGGAGCACTCATGGTAAGCGGCACCTACGCATGGCTCGTCTTTACCAACCCCAACCGTGAGATGGCACTCAACGCTTCTACGCCCGCGACCTACTCCCTCTCGGACCCGATCATCATCGCAACGATTATCATCCCCTTCTTCCTCTCCTTACTCCTCGGCTTTCTTTCGCTCGCGCACTTCACCCGCTACCTTAAAAATGTGACGGGTATCGTCTATAAAGCGGCAACGGCACGCTTCATAACCGGTATCTTCCTCGTAATCCTGGGCGGTATTATTTTGCAAATACTTCTCTCACTGGGTTCGCGCCTTCTTGGTTTTGGGTTAGGAACTATTTTGGGCATTATCTACCTCTTTCTCGCCGTGCAGGCAGGCGGGTACATCTTTATCGCCCTCGGCTCCAAGAAACTCACGGCTGTCGAACAGATCCTTAAAAAGTATCAATTCACCAATAACTGATCCATCCCATGACCCACAACATGACCTTGCATACTGCGACGGGGGTGAGCGATACGACGCGCGGTCAACAACAAACCGGCATTATTGAACTTGATCATCTCCTCCATGGCGGAATTCCTATCGGATCTGCCGTCCTCCTGTCGGGACAGTCCGGCACCGGCAAGACTATTTTGGCGACACAATGGCTCTTTGAGGGTTATCAACAATATCACGAGCCGGGTATTTATATCTCACTTACGGAGCCGGTCGCCAAGGCGATACGCAACGCCAAAAAACTAGCATTCTTCGATCCTACCGCCGTGGGGCCTCTGCAGGTGTACTTCACCGACCTGCGTGGCATCATGCAGGGTCTCGACATCACCAAAGATGAGTTCTCGTTTGAGGATATAGGGCGTATTGTGGAGACCATAAAAAATATGGTCGCCCAGTCGGGAGCAAAACGCGTTGTTTTGGATTCCGTTACTGCGATTGCCTACCATTTGAAGGACAGGAGCAAGGTCCGCGACTTCATCTTCCAGATCGGCACCGCCCTCTCCCAACAGGATGTCAACATCATCCTCACGAGCGAAACACCCGGAGCCGAGTTGAGCGTTTTCGGGACAGAAGAGTTCATCTCCGATGGCATCATCCGCCTATCCTTCGTAAAAACAAGAAGTGCTTCAAGCCACCAACTTGAAGTTGTGAAGATGCGCGGCACTGATTACGAGCAATCACCTGCTGCTTTTCGCATCAGTCGTACCGGCATCGCCATCTTCCCTCGTTTGGAGCGCGAATTATCCTACCCCATCTCGGAAGAGCGGATATCCACAGGTCCTGAAGGTTTAGACGCCATGACGGGTGGCGGCTATCTTAAGGGATCGACGATTCTCGTAAGCGGCGCCTCGGGTACGGGTAAGACCATCATGGGTCTTCATTTTCTTGCTTCCGGCTTGAAGCGGGGCGAACGCGCCTTACTCGTCTCTTTTGAGGAGTCGCGTGATCAATTGATGCACACGGCACGCTCATTCGGTTGGGACTTCGCCCGCTTTGAAAAAGAGGGTCTTTTGCAGATTATCTGCGCCTATCCCGAGGAGCGTTACATGGAAGAACACCTGCAATCCATCACCCGAGCACTGGAAGCATCTGACGCTGATCGTATTGTTGTAGATTCACTGTCGGCATTGGAACATGTCTTTACCCCCGAAAGTCTTCCCGATTTTTCATCGCGCCTCATCAATTACTGCAAAAACAAAGGTACCACATCATATTTCACCGCCGCCACATCGGGTATCCTCGGCGCAGGCGAGATCACTGAGGCGCATCTTTCAACCTTCTACGATACGATCGTTCTTCTGCGTTTCATCGAAGTGCAATCCGAAATCAAACATGGCGTTCTGCTCTTGAAGATTCGCGCCTCCGCTCACGACAAAAAACTGCGCGAGTTCATCTTTACCGAGAAGGGTCTGCAGGTACTCACCTCGTTTAGCGGTTATGAAGGCGCACTTGGAGGAGAGGTACGCAAAGTGAGTAAAACCATCGAAGAACAACTCCGCGACCTTCTCACCGAAATATGGGGGCCATTGGGAGAAAAAATATTCAAAGAAGAACAGCGCAAAGGCCTCTCACCGAGCAGGATTCAAAAACTCATCCAGGAGTTTGGCGATCAGGGTATTATTTCCGCCCGTCGCAACAAAGAATATGTTGATCAGCTTCGAAAAGTGCTTGAACAATAGTCGCCACTACGTCCAACATCGTCTTTCTGTTTTATTATCACCCTTATGACCATAGAAACGCATACCCCTCCCTCGCGTGAACTTTCGCAACATCTCACTGAGGCGGCGACCGGTTCGCTTATTGTATTGAAAGGTACGCTTGAGAACGCGACCTCCGAAAACATCCTATCGGTCAAGACCATGCAAGACCTCGGCTACATGGGCATCTATATCACCTTAACCAAAGATTATGGCGAAATAGCCGCCACGATGGCGCGCGAAGGTGTACAGGTCGGCTCTATAAAATTCATCGATGGTATCGCCCACATGTATGGCATCGGAGAGTCGCAAACGTCTGGCGTTACCTACGTCTCCGGACCACTCGCACTGGATCAGATATTCGACGAACTCAAAAAGCATCTTGAGGGCGATCCTTCAAAAAAATTCGTCTTCCTCGACTCGCTCACCGTCATCCTGCTTTACAATGCCCTTGATCTGACCAAGACATTCATCAAGAAAATTCACGCTCTTCTGAGGAAACACGGAGCGACGGGGATTGTCTCACTTGTCTCACAATCATCCGCCAATACCGAGCTGATCCATGAAATACAATCACTCGGTGGCGTTATCGTCCTCCCTCGGTAAACGATGCGTCTGCTGAACACTCTACGGACACAGAGATGAAGACGACACCCGCCTACTCCTATGAACACGATCACCAGATCATCCCTTGAACTTGAACGCAAAGTTGCCGAACTTGAAGCGATTAAAAACCTCTACCAGGCCTTGAGCGGCAGTCTTGATATGACTGAGGTGATGGAACATGTGACGACCGCGATTCAAAAACTTTTCCCGCGCATTATCGTCAGTTATGCCATAGCGCCGCTTGATCCCTCCATCCCCGCCGACTTACTCTACATCCGCGTTCCCGCTACTGACACGATTGGAGAAGTGTATATAGCAACAATCAAAGAAGATCTCTTTCTGGGTCTTTCAACCCTGCCAAGCGTGCGCGAAACCATCCTTCAGCAATGGCTGAAGAGCGATTTCCGTCTTGATATACGCACAACCGGCACTACCGCCCTTGCGCTCGAAGCATCCCCTCGTTCACATGTCAATGTTCCCCTGATCATACCCGGAACACTTGCTGTACTCATCAACCTCTCCACCCCCGATGAAGGATCGTTCGATCAAGAGACCTTGCAGAACATCTATGTCCTCCTGAGAGGTGCGACTGAGACCGTTCGTCGCATGACGACCTTGCGCGACCGCGAGTTTCACAACTTAAACCAGATCATTGAAAGTATCGGCGACGGCGTGGTCGTCATCAATCCCGAGTGGACGATCACCGTCTGGAACCGCAGTGCGACGCGCATTACCGGATGGGATAAGGACGAGGTGCTTGGTAAACCGTTCCGCAATATCATGAAGTTGATACGCGCCGAAGACCGCGCGGAGAACATGGGGTTTATCAAAGAAGCGATGGACTTGAGGCGGGTAACCTACATGAATAACAACACCCTGCTTACCACCAAGTCGGGCGTGGAGATCCCCCTTGGCGACAGTGCGGCACCCATCTTCAACCCTACCGGCAGACTCATGGGAGTCATTATCGTCTTTCGCGACATCTCCAAAGAATATGAACTCAAAAAAGCGCGCGAAGAGTTTATTGCGCTTGCCACCCACCAACTCCGCACGCCCATTACCATCATCGGAGGATACAGTTCGATGCTCTTGGAGCAATATCCGGGCAGTGTCCTGCCTCAACCTGTCGTAGAGGGACTTTCGCGCATCACCACAAGCAACCGCCAATTATTACACCTTGTCAATGCGATGTTGAATGCGATGCATATTGAGCTGGGCACGCTCGCCATCGTTCCCAAACCGCTTCAAGTCAACGAACTTATCGAAGAGACCTTACGCGAGGTTGCCGGCATCATGGAGAATAAACATCTGACACTGACAAAGTCCTACGGGGTGATACCGGAGGTCCTTCTGGATCATCAACTTGTGCGTGCCGTGATCCAAAATCTCCTTTCTAACGCGATCAAATACACCAATGCCGGCGGCTCGATCTCCGTTGAAACGCGACGAGAAGATACCTCACTTATTATACAAGTGAGCGACACCGGGCATGGCATCCCTCTTGCACAACAAGGCAAGATATTTACCAAGATGTTTCGCGCCGACAACGCGCGATTGATCGATCCGGACGGGTCGGGCCTCGGGCTCTATATCGTCAAAGCGATCATGGAACAATCCGGTGGGCGTATTTGGTTCGAATCGACCGAACATCGCGGCACGGTCTTTTTCATCTCCATTCCCCTTTCCGGCATGAAGGCAAAAGATGGGGTGCGCGGTCTTGTTTGACAAATTATATCGAATATAGTATCATGCTCGTATCTTAAGAACGAGAGTATTTACAGGAAGACTGTAACTCTCTCCCGTGTGGGGCTCTTGGGTCGTGAGAATTCGTTTGACGAGTTCTCGCATTATCACCCGCACAGCCCCGGCACGTTTCTCATTGCGCATATACTTCGCGCTCTCGTGCCGTATCATACAATTATATATACATGCATTCATCATCACACCGACAGGATCGGCGCGCCTCTTCTTATTCAAGTTCAGGGGGGCGTCCTTCTGCCAGCCGCCGTGGCGCACCATCGCGCGGGCATGGCTCATCCAGTTCATCCCCCTCGCGTCCGCGAAGCGGCGGGGGTAACCGCTTTTCACATGGCGATCGCCGCTCCTCGTTTGGCCGCGGATCACGACCCGGTCGCAAAATAAGCACCTTCGATGTCTCGCGCTACATAAATCGCAATCCGGCTACACACGAGCCGGAGGCGATCTATACGCCCGTCCACGCCTTTGAGACATTCGGTATCGACCGTACGCTTCTCACCAACATCCGCGAGGCGGGTATTACTGCTCCCACGGCCATTCAAGACCAGATCATCCCCCTTATTCTCAAAGGGCGCGATGTCGTAGGTCTTTCCAACACCGGCACCGGCAAGACGGCGGCTTTCTTGATACCCATCATCAACGCCACGGTACAAAACCGAGAACGCCGGACACTCATCCTCGCCCCGACGCGCGAGCTCGCCATCCAGGTTGAACAAGAGCTTCGCAAACTTGCACGCGGCATGAAGGTCTTCTCCACCGTCTGCGTGGGCGGCACGGGAATCCGCCCGCAAATCATGCAGTTGAAGCGTCTCAATCACTTCATCATCGGCACCCCGGGGCGCATCCTCGATCTCATCAATCGCCGGTGCATCAACCCCGGCACTTTCACGACCGTTATCTTGGACGAGGCGGACCGCATGTTGGACATGGGTTTCATCCATGACATAAAGCAAATCCTCAAGGATACGCCCAAAGAACGCGAGACGCTCTTCTTCTCTGCGACGATGTCGCCCAATATCGAGAAACTCATCCACGATTTCTTGCGCGAGCCGATCACCGTCTCGGTCAAGAAGAAAGAGATCACCGCAAACATTGAGCAGGACGTGGTACGCCACGGCGACGGCGACAAACTCGCCGTATTGGCATCACTTCTAGTACGCGAAGATTTCACGCGTGTCATCGTTTTTGGCGCCATGAAGCACAGCGTGGAGAAATTGAGCGTCGAGCTCAACCGCCACGGCATCACAGCCGATTCGATTCACGGCAACAAATCTCACCCCCAGCGCCAGCGCGCGCTCAAACGCTTCAAAGAGAGCGAGGTGAAGGTGCTCGTAGCGACCGACGTCGCGGCGCGCGGTATCCACGTAGACAACGTATCGCACGTCATCAACTACGACCTTCCCGCCACCTACGAAGATTATGTGCACCGCATCGGCCGCACCGGTCGCGGTGTACACCGTGGAAAAGCGTTGACCTTTGTTCGTTAAAAATGTTGACAAAGCAATGTCAATATGATACACTTACCGTAATCAAATGTACCAAAGGAGAACCTCGTCGAGTTGGACTTTTGTATCGTATTTGAGTTTTACTAGTAGTTAGTTCTACGCACATGCAAAAAGGTATTATTGCTCGCCTCAAGAAGGATGGTGGCTTCGGCTTTATCAAGATTGAGGGCAACGAGAAAGACCTCTTCTTCCATGCGAACGACCTCCAGAATGTTGCCTTCGATGATCTCAACGAGGGCGATACGCTCGAGTTCGAGGTAACGCAGGGTCAGAAGGGTCCCCAGGCATCAAACATCAGCCGCATATAATGCGCAAACAAAAAACAGCATCGCGAGATGCTGTTTTTTGTTTGGTGTGTGGGGATTATTGAAGTATAGGAACTTTTTTAGGTAACTCGGCAAATCTGATTTGCCGAGTTACCTAAAAAAGTTCCTATAACCCAACTAACAATAGAGACGTACCCATACGCCCCACTTACTGAGAACAGGGATGTAGCGGCCGATCTTTGTGCGGTGGATGGAGAAGGCGAGGCCGCGCGTCGAGAGATGCTCGGCGATCTTTTCGGCGAGGGTGCGCATGTAGGTTCCGGAAGAACAAATGCACGAGAAACGGGCGATCTGAAACGAGGCGCCATCGGGTATCTTCGCGAAGATATCGCGCCATCGCGCGATGATCTCTTCGCGGCGAAAGTCCCTGCCCCATGCTTTTTCTTCATCGGTTACTTGCGGCAGGGTACCAATCTTTTTGAGGATGGCGGCATGCAGAGCGTCCTTGCCGATCGTATGCACCCCAATGAGGCGCAACCGATAGACGGTCGCCTCTCGTACGGGCAGTTCCGCCTTGTTCAACCGCCCCTCCGCCGCAAGCCGGTGCAACTGCACCCCGCCGACGGTCTTTGATGAAAAGGCGGGGTAGGGAAAGGTGTGCGTGCCAAGAAACGAACGCGCCGCACTCATAAGCATACGCGAAGAAAAAGGGAACCTACAATCATGCACGTGCATGATTGTAGGTTCCTGTATCTGATCGTATTCTGCCAATCCCAATACATCGCCCGTGTCCGATGAAACGCCAAGCAGGACTTCAAACTCGTACTCTTTGTCGAGGCCGTGATAGGCCTTTTGCCGCTTGCATTCATCACCCGTAAGTACGAGCAACGCCCCGCTCGCCATCGGGTCAAGCCGGCCGGCGTAGGCGAGTTTAACGTGGGGCGCGATACCTCGTTCCGCGCGCAAACGCTCCACCGTCATAAGCGGCGTCTCGCCCACTTCCTTATGTATCACAAAATACCGATCACGCATCCTGCCATGGTAGCACAAAAGCACGCGCCCATAGGGCGCGTGCTTTTGTTGGTCGCAGGATGGGTTACATCCCCTGCTTCATCATGGGCATGGAAGGCTTGTCGCCCATCGCCATGCAACCTTTGCAGGTGCTCTTGTGGGTAATGATCAGGTAGATCGCGGAGACACCAACGGCGATGTAGATGATGCGCGGTATAAGCGCACCCTGACCGCCTAAAAATGCTCCGATGTCCCACCCGAAGAGACCGACGGCAAGCCAGTTAAGACCTCCGACGATGACCAACAAGAACGCGACGATATGTAATGTTTTCATAACTATGTACAAACACCCCCTCCTCCATTATCGTATGGCACGCCTCATCACGCCATAGTGTTGTCCACACGGCGACGTACTTCCTGCCCCTCGTTCGTATCGCTTACACTATACCCGCGCACAGCGAGATCATCGCGCAGGGCATCGGCATCGCTCCAGCGTTTCTCGGCGCGAGCCGTCGCACGCTTGTGTATACTATCGCAAATATCGTCTGGGAGATCATCGAGTGGGATTGGTAGAAACGTCTTCATGCGTTCTTTGATATTGAAACCGAGTACTTCGTCCATCTTAAGTACCGTTTTGAGTTTTTGAGCTGCACCCATCTGAGTGTCTGAGTACCCTAAAAGGATGCTCAACTCCGCCAGACCGGCGGAGATATTTACATCACCACATACCGCATCAATAAAATATCCGTACGAATCAGATCCCGCTTCTACTGAATGACGGGAGTCACCCACCGTACTATATAGTTCGGCAACGTGTGCATACAATCTATGCAACGCCGTCTCAGCCGCACGCAACGCCTCCCATGTAAAATTAAGTTGCTTTCGATAGTGCGTCTGCGAAAAGAGATAGCGCAAGGCCATCGGGTCTATGCCACGCTCTTGAATGTCGGTGAGGGTGTAGGCGTTGCCCAAGCTCTTGCCCATCTTGCCGCCATCAACCAAAAGGAAGGCGCTGTGGAGCCAATACTTCACAAAAGGGGTCTTGCCCGTCGCCGCCTGCGACTGGGCTATCTCATTGGGGTGATGTGTCTGTCGCAAATCCTCACCGCCGATGTGAATATCAAATTGCTCGCCCAAGTGCTTCATACTCATCGCCGAGCACTCAAGGTGCCAGCCAGGGAATCCTTTCTTTACTATATTCAGTTCCTCCTTAAGCGGCGATTCCCATTCCATCTCACGCTGTACGTCATTGGGGCTGAACTTCCACAAAGCGAAGTCACGGTAATCCTTCTTTTCCGGGTTCTCATCTATACGCGCAACATGCGAGGCCTCCGCTCGCGCACCTGAAAGGACACTATAATCGGAATACTTTGATTCATATTTAGCAACATCAAAATATAGTCCATCGGAAGTGAGGTATACATATTCATTTTTGTAGAGGGTTTCAATGAGCTGTTTTTGTGCCTTGATATAAATATCATCCGCAGCACGGGTAAACTCATTTGGATCAATTAAATTGAGTAGACGCCGTTCCTCCTTAAAACGCTCAAAGTAACGATTGGCGATATCCCTCGCCGTCTCCTGATGTTCGCGCGCCGCCTTTTCCAACCGGTCCTCCCCCGTATCGGCATCGCCGAGGTTGTCGCCCGTGAGGTGCCCTACGTCGGTGATGTTGGTGATGAAGTGGTCGGAGTACCCGCCAGCACGCAGAATACGCACCACGGCATCGGTGAGAAAATACGTGCGCCAATTGCCGATGGTTACATCGCTGTAGACCGTCGGCCCGCAGGCATAGACGCCAACGGGAGCACCCTCCGTAAGAGGTGAGAATGTTTCCTCCCGCCGCGTTAGGGAGTTATAGAAGGTTATTGCCATGCTGACAGTATAAGGGATTATGGGACCAGACGAAAGTGTGCGGCATTAGCACCCGTTAAACAGTCGCCTATACTGAGGATAATTCTTTTTCACGATTCCTTGCCATTCTGCCGTCTCATGTTTTCCGCTTAAATCCGTCTTTCCATACACCAACAACACAACCACATATCGTTCATCTGTGTGCCATGCCACAATACAACGATTACCTGAACTTTTGGTCGATTCTTGCGTACCGGCGATTTTGAATTGTGTTTTTATAATCTTTATCGCATCATCACCGACGATGTGATCTGCTTTTTCCGTCTCCAACAACGCGTCAATACGAGCCAACTGTGCATCAATGGCGCGCCATGTCACCTCCCATGCCGCATGATATTTTTTGCGAAAGCTCTTGATAAAATGACCCTCTGCAAAATGTTCAATCCGCACCGAATAATTCCCTTCCATAATCAATACACCTTATCAGGATCCTCTTGCGTGATCAGCTCATACGGTATCAACTCATCCCCCCTGCATAGCGCGTAGGGTAACTGGTTGTGCGTAAAGTTAACGATATCGATTGTTTTTTTATCTTTCCACTTTTTGGCGATAGTGATCATGAGCTTCTGTTCCTCTTTGGAAAGGAGGCGGGTTTGTTCATTCCTATTACTATCCGCCTCACTGATCAAAAACATCGGACGACCGTTATCATCTGGCTTTCGATCGACAATGATCTTACCCCCCTCCTCCATCTCATCAAGCGCGCGAAAAAAGAGATCGGGAACCGGGCCATAATTAATTTTGCGATACTGCATACCACTCATACTTTCCAAATGCTCGTAGAACCATGCGAAGTCAGCTAGATAGAGGAGCTTTGCCAGTTTTGTCTTGGGAACCTTACCATCTTTTTTTGATGAGAGATCCATACGCAGGTAGGCAAGGATCATCTGTTTGTACTTTTCCATGTCGGGAACAGTACCTGAGACGAGCATTGAAACATCAATACCCAAGAGACTGGCGAGCTTCTGCGCCTCATCAAGATCAAGTTTTTGTTTGCCTGCCTCAATGGCGGTGTAAGTTGGGCGTGATACGCCAATGGCCCCCGCAACCTGTGCTTGACTCAGACCTTTTTCTGTACGCAGTTCTTTAATTTTTCGTATATACATGCTCATACGAGCAAGTGTATACGAAATTTGTAAAAAAATCAAGCAAAATATGTTGATAATTTGACATAGACGTTGGTGCAGAAGATGCTTTGCGTTCCGGGTATTATGCCCGCCGTGTAAAAAAGACGAGGCAGAAGACGGCGAGCATAATGAGGACGATCGTACCGCCGGCGGCGGTGCCCATATAAAAGGAAGTGATGATGCCGGAGACGACCGAGCCGACGGAGATCGCCTCTGCGTAGATCAGAGTCTGTAAGAAACTCTTGCGCACCAGGAGCGCCGTTACGACAGGGATGGTGATAAGCGCCGAGATGAGGAGCACGCCGACGATGGGGATGGCGAGTGCAACGGTGAGGGCGGCAAGGAGCAAAAAGACGGTGTTCATCGCCCGCGTGGGTATGCCGCCGACGCGCGCCGCCTCTTCGTCAAAACTGATATAGACTAATTCCTTGTAGTAGAGAGCGAGCACGGTAATGATAATGGCGGCGAGGGCGCCGATCAGGATTACGTCTTCGTTCGTCACCGTTACAATACTCCCAAACAGGTAGTTCGACAGGTTGGCAGAAATGCCCCGCGCAAAGCCGATGAGTACGACGGCAAATGCAAGACTGCCGGAGAGAAAGAGCGCAAGCGCGGATTCTCCGTAGACTCGCTTTGAAAGGCGTAATTGCTCCATGCCGAGGGATGATACGGCGGTTACGCCGACGGCCGTCAGGATGGGGTTTACACCAAGGAGTGCGCCAAGCGCGATACCCGCGAGTGAGACGTGGGCGAGCGTATCGGCGATGAGCGAGTAGCGCCGCAAGACCAAGAAGATGCCGATGAGCGGTGCGATGACGGCGACCACGACACCCGCTTCAAGCGAGCGTATCATGAAGGCGTAGGAAAAAATATCTAAAAAGTTCATGCGGAGTGATTATGGGTATGGGTCATGATCTTCACGTCGCCAAAGCGCCCGCGCAGGCTGGTATCGGCGAGAAATTGCTCGGGGGTGCCGTGACAGACGAGCCCGCGATCAACGCAGGCGATGCAGTTGGCCTCGCGCGCGACGACGTCGATATCGTGCGAGACGAGAACAAGGGTCAGTGAAAACTCTGTATTCAACCGGCGCAAGAGGGCGTAGAACTCTTCGCGCGACTGCTGATCAACACCTACGGTCGGCTCATCCAAAAAGAGTATCTCCGGCTTGCCGGCGAGCGCTCGCGCAATGAAGACTTGCTGTTGCTGGCCGCCGGAGAGGTCGCCGATCAAGCGGTCTTTGTATTCCTCCATGCCGACGCGAGAGAGAGCGAAATCGGCCGCCGTCCGATCCTCGCGCGTAGTCCGGCGCATGATACCGCGTCGCGGATAAGTGCCCATCAGCACCACCTCGCCGACCGTGGCGGGAAACGAAGAGTCGAATGAGGTCGCCTTCTGCGCGACGTATCCTATCTTGTGCCATGCATTAAAGCGCTCCTGCGGTACGCCGAAGAATCGAATGGTCCCTTTGTCGGGCTTGATAAGCCCCAGCACGATTTTGAGCAAGGTCGTCTTGCCGGCACCGTTGGGGCCGACAATGCCGAGGTAGTCGCCCCGATACACAGAAAAAGAAATATCATGGACCACCTCATCGGCACCGTAGGCATAAGAGATGCGGTCGAGTTCCAGAACAATTTCCGCATTGTTGGGTATTATTGAATCGTGCATGAAAGTGCTGTTGAGAGATGCGCAAGGTTACTGCGCATCGCGGTCATATAATCCTTGCCCGCGGCAAGTTCGGCATGAGTCAGCCCTTCGATCGGATTTAAGACCAGGGTCTGTGCACCCACTTCGCGGGCAATCGTCTCGGCAAGATCGGGGGCGACCAATGTTTCAAAGAAGATGTGGGTTACGCCATGAGCCCGCGCGAAACGCGCGACCTCCGCGAGAGCCTTGGGAGAGGGCTCCTCCTCGGGCGAAAGCCCCGCTATGGATACCTGCTCCAAACCATAGTCGGCCGCCAGGTAGCCAAAGGCGCTGTGCGAAGTAACGATCTCGTAGCGGCGGCACGATGCAAGGGTTGCTGCGTACTCGGCATCGAGAGCGGCGAGGCGCGCCGTGAGATCGGCCGCGTTCGCGCGATATGCATCGGCGAATGCAGGATCGGCCTTCACAAAGCCGGCAAGAATCGCATCGACCAACGTGTGGGCGCGCTTAGGAGAAAGCCATGTGTGCGGATCAGTAACGTTATTACCATCTTCGTCTTCAAATATGCGATTGGCACTGGCTTCGCCGGCTATGACGATTGTCGTACGATGATCATTGAGCGCATGCTCGACATCGTTTTGCCACGGCTCAAGCCCTGCGCCTTGCAGAATGACGATATCGCTCGTTTGCAAACGTATCATATCCTGTGGTGTGAGCTCATAGTCGTGCGGCTCGGCGCCGGGTGGCACAATGAACGATACGCTCGCCCGCTCGCCCGCTATTTCGCGCGCAAGATAAAAGAGCGGATAAAAACTGGCGGTCGCATGAATACCCACCCGCTGATCATCGGTGCGCACAGGGCCGAGGTGGGCAAGCGAAGCAAAGAGCGCGGCGGCGCCGAGCACGAAGAGGGTGCCGATGAATACAGATGGGCGAATGGTCATGATGAGATGAAAGTTAGCGGGATGTGCATGCGCCGCACCGTCCGTAGAACTCGACAGTATGATGCATGATAGTAAAATTGGTCTTTTTGCTTATGACGTGCTCTTCGTGCGCCATGTCGTCGGGAAGTATGACATCCTCGACGGTATCGCAATCAATGCAGATGACGTGGTGGTGATGCTCGTCGGCGATCTCGTAACGCCGCTTGTTGTCGGAAAAATGAACTTCGCGAGCGATCTTTTCTTGGACTAGCACCCCGATCTCACGATAGACCGTCGTCTTATCGGCGATGACACCCCGCTTACGCAAGGCAGTATGCAGGGCGGCGGCGGCCAAAGGACTGCCGTGTGCAATAAGCGCATCGACGAGGGCGGTGCGTGTTTTACTGGCGCGATACCCTTTTTGTTTCAAGGGTGTAAGGAGATGCGATGCGGCGGTCATCTGTTCATAGTAATGCAACTTAGTTGCATTTGTCAAATTATGCACTCCAACGATACGTACGTTCCATGCTACACTGCATGGAATGAGGATGTTCTCATCGGCACTCACTACGCTGAAGGGTTTCGCCGTCAAGAATGAACGGCACCTTACGGTGGCGGCACTGCTCGCCGGTTTTATCGTAGATAACCTCACCCTCACACGGATTGATGTCTGGTTCTCACACGTCATCCTCTTCGCCTATCTCGGCATCGCCACGACTTCTATTATCCTCTTGAACGCCTTTCCAACGGGACGCTTCAGACAGATCATGGTGTACTTCATGCAGTACGCCTTCGGCGGTCTTTTTTCAGGTTACATCATCTTCTATTCCAAGAGCGGTACGATCCTCGCCAATTGGCCATTCTATATTATCCTCATCATCCTCTTCTTCGGCAACGAGTACATCAAGCACCGCTACCGACAAATGGTATTCCAGATCGGTATCTTGTTCGTCTCGGTCTTTTCATTCTTTATATTCTTTATTCCTATCATCGTGGGGATGATCGGCCCCGGTATCTTTATTGTAAGCGGCATTGTGAGCTTGATCTTTATTCGCCTCGTCATTGCCGTCATCAAGGCATGCACCCCGCGAGGCGTCCGCCAACCCTACGGCATGACCGCGGTAACCTTGATAAGTATCTACATGGTCTTCAACCTCCTCTACTTCACCAATATCATTCCCCCTATTCCCCTCTCATTAAAGGACCTCGGCATCTATCAGAGTGCCTTGCGTGCATCCGATGGCGATTTCATCGTAACGGGCGAACACCACCCATGGCATGCCCGCATCACCGGCCTTAGGGTGCAGTATGTCCCGGGAAGGCCACTCTACGCCTTCAGCTCGGTCTTCGCCCCCACGAAGATCACGGGTACGATCACCCACACATGGCTCGTATATGACGAAGTCGCGGGTGTATGGGTGCCGACGAGTGTCATACCTTTCTCTATTTCAGGAGGACGCGACGATGGCTACCGCGGGTACAGCATCAAGAACAACATGGAGCCGGGACTGTGGCGCGTAGAGGTGGCCACCGAGCGCGGGCAGACGCTCGGACGCATCACCTTCAAAGCCGTACCTGTTGATACGTTACCAAAATTGGAAACAAATATTCGTTAACACAAAAGCGCCTTATGGCGCTTTTGTGTTACGAGCTATGCGATATAAACTAGCCGCGATTCTGCTTGAAGCAACCGAGACACTTGAGGTTGCTGGTATCGCGGGGCTGGAAAGGCAATTTGTTGATTGATGCGCCGCATGAGCTGCAATTCCAATTACCCTCGAACGTCTGATCATTCCGACGTGCCGGACGATCACCACGCTCTGCGCCTAAACGCTTGCCGTGGCAATCGTAGCACATAAGGTTGTCCGTATTGCGGGGTTCGAACGGAAGCTCTGTAATAGCGGCACCGCAGCCGCTGCATGTCCAATTCCCTTGGAACTTCTGGCGTTTTTGTGTATCCATACGTATTTATTATCTCGATCGTCAGAACAGGTCATCTAAAAGCCCTACCTACGAATGAGTCCTTACAGTATACATAGCGGACACTATTTCTACAAGGAACGTAATCCTCATCCTGTCCTTGTGGAAAACTCGCAGGAAATATCATTTGGTAATAACAATCTCATCGCCCACTTCCGATTCACATGCGCCGATGGTAATGGTACCCGCCATATTCTTGATCAAATAATAGCCGGTCGCTTCCTTGGACCATCCGTCGCCGGGACTTATCGGCAATGAAGCAAAATAGCCACCTCGTACCAATCCCTCCAAATTGACACAAGCGGCATCTGCAAGAATGAATGAGTCGCATGTGTGCATGGCGCAACCCGATGCTTCATCACCTTGAATGATCATATGCGGCACGCCATTTTCGATTGCACCAATAGGTTCCAAATATGCACCACGATGCTCGACCTGATCGATCTGCACGGCATTCACAAGTGCCGTCACATCAACCCATCGAGCTGAATCGCGTCCCTCGCGCAGTTTGCGAAGCGGGTTCACCGAGAGGATACATACCATAATGATGAACAGGATGACACCGACAAAAAGGCGTGTTCGACGCCGAAAATCCGCCCCGACATCCCTCTGCTGTCCGTGAGATGCCTCCCGCACGACATGTTCAAGCGTATGTTCTTCTTCGTTCGGCATAGAGACAGTATAGCAAACGTCGCATGCTCTTCAAAAAATCCGCACACTCGTGCGGATTTTTGGCAGAGGGGCTTAATGTTGAATACACTGCTAGTGTATGACGGAGACACTGCTCGAATTTTCCGACTCACAAGATCCAATCTTGATGTTGCCGGTTGCATTTTTTTGAATGTAATACCCGGTGAGCGTGGAAGTCCATGTCTGGTCGCCGTCAGGACTGACGGGCAGTTCTCCAAGATATCCGCGCGTTACGAGATCGTTTAGGTTGAGGCACGAACTGGAGGTGGCGATTGCCTGGTCACAGGTAACATTGCACCCTGAAGTGGTTGTCGCGGCGGAAATAAGGAATGTCCAGCTCGTGGTTGCGTTGGCGATGCTGTAGATGTACTGACCGCGATGATCGACTTGATCGATTTTTATGGCGTTGATGATCGCGGTGATATCTGCCCATCGCGCAGAGTCGCGTGCATCGCGAAAACGCGTGAGCGGATCGAGAGCGACGAAGGCGACGGCCGCAAGAATGGCGATAATCGCGATGACGATCAGGAGTTCAATGAGGGTAAAACCTCGTTTAGTGCGGTACTGCTTGTGTTCCATAAATACTGCTAGATGATTAAACTCATGCGCGTCGGGCCTATACACGAAAGACGGGGAGATACATGCTCACCCCCAGCATGACTGCTTTCAGTATACTAGACCTGAGAGAGCACTTCCACGAGCATGCGCGGGAAACATGTGGATTACTGGATAGTAACAATCGTTGAAATATTCTCTGACTCACAGGCGCCCACCGAGATGGAGCCGTTGGTGTTACGCTGGACGTAGTATCCGGTTACGGCTGAAGTCCACGTCCCCGTACCTTCGGGGCTTATCGGTATCTGACCAAGATGGCCTGAAGTAACCAAACCGGTCAGATTTACGCAATGGTCGCCGGCGGTGATCGTTACATCGCAGGTTACAATACATCCTGCGGTAGTGGTTGCATTGCTTATAATGTACGGGGTATCGGCGGTTATGGAAGCTATCGCATGGAGATAATCGCCGCCGTTGTCCAACTGATCAAGCTTAATGGCGTTGCTTATAGCTCTTACATCGGTAAATCGCGCTGAATCGCGTGTATTCTTGAAACGAGTGGGCGGATCGAGAACAACAAAGATAACCGAGGCGAGAATGGCGATGATTGCCACCACGAGCAAGAGCTCCAGCAAGGTGAAACCTTTCTGCGTATGCAGTTTTGAGCTTGTCGATTTTTGAAGATAGTGAAAACTCATTGCAATACTCCAATACTCACAGCACAGACGAGACGCCGTGCATACCTATATCATATCTTGAAGATTTGCTTCCTCAAACGGACAAACGTCGATTCCGGAGTTTCAGTCGATGCTGCGCCCTCGCTATGTTCATCTTCTTTGACGATCAATTGAGCGGAAGTGAACGCCGGATCGGTTCGCTCCCAGCGTTTGTCCAGAGCACGCATAGCCATTCCGATCACCTGCATATACCCGTCAATACCGCCCGCTTTTGCGTCCGATTCATGAGGAATACCCCCGATGCGTACCGGAATACCGACCGCCGACGATGCATACTCCGCATAGCCGGGCATGACACTCGTTCCGCCGATGGATATTGCCTCGGGTATGGAGAGGCCGGAATTCTTTTGGAAAAAGAGGAGGGTTCGCGCGACATCAGCAAGAATCGGTTGTACCTGCTCGACAAGTATCGGATACGCGGCATGTGCAGGATCGGAGAGCCCGACGATACGCTTTATCTCTTCGGCGTCATTATGCGATATCGAAAGTTTCGACATAAGTGCTGTCGTGATGGTTTCGCCACCACGAACAAGGAGATACGAATGCACCAGTCCGTCGGCATTGAAAAGAAAAACGGTGGTTACCGTATCGCCGATGTCGATGATACACGCGCCGTTCTTTTGAGATTCGGCAAAAAGCACCCGAAAAGTTGCAAAAGCGGGAATATCGAAAATGACCGATACGATGCCGATACTTTTAAAGAATGCATCCCACTCAAGAAGGGCGCTGCGTTCCGTACCGACGACGAAGATCTGCACGGTCTGATCCCTGCGACGCGTTATACGATGCGTAATAAGCAGATCTTTTGACCCGATGGGAATATAACGCTCTGCGGCATTGCGGATCAATGTCTCAAGCTTCTTGCTCTTGACGGTATCTTCGAATGCCTGGCGCGTCAGGAAGAACGAATAGGTATAGACGAGATATTCGGGCACCGCGAAAATGAGCGACTGCAAGGCGACTGGCGTAGGTTGCGCCGATGAAGCGGCGAGGCGAAGTGCTTGACCCAAACGCTCCCTATCTTTAATCTTGCCTTTCACGACGGTGCCGAGCTCCAAAGGAGCACCCCCCACCCCCGAGACGGCGAAACGACTGCGATTGATGCGCAATGAAGCGATCTTGACCGATGTGTCGGATATTTCAAGACCAACACCGCTTGTACCGGGTTGCGAGAAGAGTTGTGAGATGGTGCCAAGAGGACTCATGAGCGAAGTGGGGGGTTGGAGTGCTGTGCGCGATTACTCGCGCTCCTTCCACGAGACGAGAGTGATCGTCGATCCGGAGAGTGTCAGATTGGCTTCCAATTTTTTCTGATACTCACCGACGATGCCGGTAACGACGACGGTGCGCGCCGGATTGACGCCGCTTACGTCAATTGTACAAGAACCGGAGGCAAGAGACAAAGTAATGGTGCCTGATCCAACCCCATAGCTCGGGTAGAGCCGAATACGGCGAAAGGTTTCTTCCATGCATCCATCAGCGAGCGCGAGGGCTTCAGCACCCTTTTGCGAGGTATACCCGAAATCAAGATCGCCCAGCCCGAGTGTGGAGGCGTTCAAAACCACAAGCAGAGACGCCGCGCCGATAATAACGACGGCGAGCAGTGCCATGAAGCCCGATGTGATGCGATGATAGCGTGATGAATGCATACGTATTAATTGCGCAGACTGACCGCCGTGCGCGCGCTCACCTGTGCCGTCGTGAGCAGCGATGACGAGGCATATGCCATGGTCAGCTCTATGCGTACGTTCTCATAGGTTGAGGAGGCGGTCAGATTGGTGAATTGCAGGTTGGTAACATAGACCTGGTCGCTTGTGATCAAGACCGGCGAGGATGTCCCTTCGGTGATGCGCAATGAGCCATTGTCCGCCGAGAGGTCGATGATCGTGGGGTCGGTTGAGGAGGCATCGGTATGGAAGACCAACACCCCCGGATCGATGTCGAAGGTTGAGGAGGAGATCATGATGCTCGTCGCCGCGCGTATCTTGCGCGTCATGATGTCCAATGCGATACGCTCGTTGGCATAGACTTCTTGGACCACATACGTCTTACTCTTGGTATTGAGGATCGCGAGTGAAAAAGTAACGAATGCCAAAGCGACGCCGCTTATGATGGCGATGTAGACGAGAAACTCCATGAGCGTTACGCCCCGCATATCGGCGCACGCACGGCGATATACGACTGATCCGCGCTCTATGCTTCTTACTGGATACTTCATATTCATTGATAATTAAGCCGCATCTCATAGACGGTCGGCGTCGCACTGCCGTCGCTATCGAGGAGTGTGCGATAGCGCACCCAGCGGTTTGTCGGCAGGGAGGTCGGCACCGCTACCCCACTCGTCGCATGGGTGAAGTAGGTATTGATACCGGCCGCTCCGTACCACGAGCTAAATGTCCCGGGTACTCCCCCGCTGTCGGGAGCGGTGGAGAGCTGAAAGCGCACGGTGCACACGGGCGAACACGAGGGAATAAGCTCATCCCAGTCGAGCGTATTGACAGCCGCTTGGGTATCGCCCATGTCAAAGCCCGATGAGGTAAGCACGCCGGAGGTGAGGTAGGGTGTCGCCACTTCATTGATGGTGAAGTGAATGAAAAGACCCCCTGCACCGACACCCCAGCCATCGGTCGCCGTACTGAATGATACATCTTGGAGATCTACCGTTACCGGCGAGGTGAAGAGTGCCCAGTCAATACCGGCATAGCGCATGATCGTCCCCGCCGCGCCGACCGCCCAGCCGTTGTTGGTACCGAAGAAGCCGAGACCGTAGAGATTGTTGGTCGTCTGCGAGGTGCGTGCTACCCACGTCGAGCCGCCGTTGGTCGTTTGACGTATTACGCCACCGTTGCCGACGGTCCATCCGGTCGTACTGCCGGTAAAAAAGAGGTCGTTCAATCCATTGGTCGTGCCGCTCGTCTGGGAAGACCACGTACTGCCGCCGTTTACCGTATGCAAGATCGTACCCGCCGCGCCAACGGCCCAGCCCTCAGTCGTACTGACAAAGAAAACGTCTTGCAAGTTCGCTGTCGTGCCACTCGTCTGCCCCGACCACGTACTGCCGCCGTTTACTGTCGCGCGGATCGCCCCTGTATTGCCGACAGCCCAGCCGTTGTTTGCGTCGACAAACGCGACGCCGTTCAAATTGAGCGCCGTACCGCTCGTCTGCGTGCTGAAGCTTGAACCGCCGTTGGTCGTTTTTATAATAACACCCCCGTCACCTACGGCCCATCCCGTAGAACTGGTAACAAAATCAACATCGCGCATGATGACCGCCGCGCCGCTCGTTTGCTCGCTCCACGCGACGCCGTCGTATTCAAAGACCGTCCGTGCGCCGCCACTCGCGAAGCCCGACGATGCCGAGAGCATCTCCACGCCGTAGAGATCTTGTGTTGTGGGGTTGTTATAGTCGATAGTGAGGTCGCTCAAGGTTGATGTCTGTTGACTATCAATGGTAGTAAAACTGACACGATATTGGATGTAGCGGCTGTCGGGTGAGATGATCGGATCGCCAAGCGGATCGGTATACCCGCCGACGAAGGCGGACCAAGTAGCATCCGGTGTGGAGGTATTACCCGTCCGCGTATCCACGGTGATATCCGTCCATCCGGCGTTGATATTCTCCGTCCACTTGATGAAGTCCCAGCTCGCCGAGACATCCCCGCTGTCTATAACGGAGGAGGTGAAGGTACCCGAAAGATAATATGACAAGCCATAGTGAATGAAGACCGATGATTGACCCGCGGCCCAGACATCGGAGCCGTTGACCATCGCGACCGTATGCATATCTTCGGAAACGGGCGACGTTACCGTCGTCCACGAGACGCCGTTCCAGTGCAAAAGAACGCTGTTGACACCGACTGCCCAACCGTCGGAGATGCTCGTAAAGTACACCGCAAGCAGGTCGTTGGTCGTGCCGCTCGTTACGGTCGTCCAAGTAACGCCGGCATTATTGGTCTTGCGTATTGTACCGTTATTACCTACCGCCCATCCGTTGGATGTGTCCACGAAATGCACACCGTTGAGAGTGTTTGTTGTCCCGCTCGTCCGTTGTGTCCATGTCGTACCGCCATTGCTCGTACTCAAGATAACGCCGGCCGCACCGACTGCCCATGCGTTGGAGGTATCCACCGCATAGACGCTCCGCAAACTTGAACCGACAGGGCTCGTCTGAGCAGACCATGTCGAGCCGCTATTTATCGTCTTGAGGATCGTGCCCGAGTTGCCGACGATCCATGCCGTCGAGGCGCTTACTGCAGATGAACCCAAGAGGGTTGCGCTCACCCCCGAGGTCTGCAACGACCACGATGAGCCGTTGTAATGAACAATCTTGCCATTTTGTCCGGCGGCAAAACCGTTGGAAGCATCGACCATGTCGATAGTCTGGAGGTCGCTGTTGGTCGGTGATGTTACCGAGAGCCAGTCGTTGCCATTCCAATGAAGAATGAGTCCTGCGTTGCCGGAAGCCCAACCATCACTTGAACTGATCATTGATATGTCGTAAATGGCGTCGTTGTTGAGGACGCCTGAAATATCGGTCCAATTCACCCCGTCGTATTGGAAAATGGTGGGGACGGTCGGAGAACCGCCGACGAACTGGCCATTGGAGGCACTGATCATATAAATATCGCGCAGAGGGTCGCTCGTAGCGACCGATACGAGCGACCAGGTAGCGCCACTATTAGTGGTGTGAATGAGCGTACCGCTATTGCCCGTCGCCCACGCCTCCGTCGCAGAGACGGCATAGACACCGAAAAGCTCAGTATTGTCGGGGGCGGTCTGCGATGTCCAGATGGTGCCATTCCAGCGCAGAATCGCGCCATTGTTGCCTACCGCCCATCCGTTGGAAGCATCGTAGAGGTGCACGTCGTTGAGTGCTTGAGTCGTGGGAGAGACGACAACGCTCCAGCTCGTACCGTTCCAGCGCATAATCTCGCCGTTGGCACCGACGGACCAGCCATCGTTGACGGTCACAAAATCCAAGCTGTACATGTTGCGGCTCGTCGGTGAGATAAATGCTGTCCAGATGGCGCCATTCCACCGCTGAATATCGCCACCTGCACCGACGATCCATCCATCAGTCTCCGAAGTCAAGAAGACATCCAGCAGGCTCTTGACCGACGCCGACTGCACGCTCGACCAGCTGAAACCGTTCCAATGCATGATCGTACCGTTATCGCCCACAGCCCATACGTCCGCGCTGTCCATGATAGAAACGCCGTGCAACTCCTGAGTAGTGCCGCTCGTCTGTGCTCCCCATGATGCACCATCCCACTTCATGATGGTTCCATTCTTACCGACAGCATAGCCGAACTCGGAGACGACGAGGTCGGAGCCGAATTCAAGGTCGTTCAATCCGCGCGGATCGCCGCTCTCGGAGGTGGGGATAAACGTTGACCATTGGACTTGCGTGGCAAGCTGAACAAGAGCCGCATTACCACTGCCGGATACTGTCGTACTCGCGAACGTCCCTGCATTAAAGTGTGATGCTGAAGTATGGGTAACCGATGTACCGCCACCGGGGATCCATCGGCCGATACTCCCTCCCGACGGAACGGACGCGATAGAGAATTGCCCCGCCGTCGCATGGTCGATGCCGCCGTCGTTGAGGTTGTACCTGGTGGGCGTAGCATCAGACCATGTCGTGAAGCCGGAGCCGCCCGACCAATCGGTCTGCGTCCAATCGCGCGATTGCCAATTGGAGAGGTACATTGAACGCTCTATACTGTTCACAATACCGGTACTGGTCTGCCAGGTTACCGTTACGACGATCTCTTTGGTATGCAGATCAACAAAGGATCCCGGGCAGGCGGTAAGGTTGTTTGACCCGTCGCGGCAGACATCGCGCAGAGAGATGGTGCGGGTGAAGTCGCCGACCGTTTCCGTCGTCCCCTCCCCGCTGAAGATCCATCCGCCGGCGGAGACGGCGACCGAGCTCGTGGAGAAGGCGAGCCGGCGCCATGCGTCGTCGCGAATGGCGCGTACCGCCTCCAATCCCTCCTGGGCGAGCGACTCGGCCTCCGTCTGATCACCGCCGCGATCAATACCGACAAATCCACCCGTACCGATTGAGACCATCGCACTCACCAACAAAGCGAAAAGCGCAATCGCGATGATCGCCTCCAGCAACGTCTGACCTCTTCGAAGCGTATACTTCTGCATGTTAATCACTGTTGACCGCGCCAATGCCGTTGACGGTTATGGTCTTCGTCTCACCTGTTACAGCATGCATAAGCGATACCGTCCCCGTGGCACTCGGCACGCCAAGCCCTTTTGAAAAATTAATATCGCCGCTCGACGGGAACGTACTTGAGAGCGACAACCCTGCATCCAGTGTGGTGATACTGTCGTAGGCCGTATCGCGCGTTGCGTAGGTGGCACCTTGATAGGCGATATAGCGATCATTGTTCGTCGCATTATTTTCGAAGAAAACCCCGTGCGCCGCGCCGTGAAAGCGCGCATGGCTTGCGTTCTTGGCGATGCGAATCGTCTGAACGATATGCGCCGCCGATTCGCTTACCTGTATTGATGGTTGAGTGCGGACCGATACTGAAAGCGACATGCCGTAGACAATCAGAGAAACGCCGATCACGATCAGGAGTTCAATGAAGGTAAAACCCGCCCTGGAGCGCAAGGAACGACCGAGCGCAGGCGCGGCGGGCAGGCCCGCCTGTTTCGATATCTGATATATGATATATGATATCTGATACATAGAGCTATTATTTGCCGATACTACCCGTAATGCTGTAGATCGGCGTGATAATCGAGAGTGCCAAGAAGCCGACGCCGAGGCCCAAGACAAGGAGCAAGACGGGCTCGATGGCAATGGAGAGTGTCTTGGTGGAATTATCCACCTCCTTTTCATAGAAACTCTCAAGATACGAAAGCGTCTCCTCAAGCTGTCCCGACTCCTCACCCACGCGCACCATGCGCGAGACGAGCGGCGGAAAGAGGTCGTTGTAACGGGCAAGATTCTGGGAGAGTTTGGTACCGGTACGGATAGCGCGGCTCACATCGCGCAATGCCTGCTGATAATAGTGGTTGCTGACGGCGTTGTGGGCGATCTCAATCGTCTCATCAATGTTGAGACCGCTTGTAAGAAGCATGCGCAAGGTGCGAGCAAAGAGCACCAGATTGACATCGTGCACCACCGGGCCGATAAGCGGTATCTTGAGCAAAACATAGTGCGTAATCGGGCGCACAAAGCGTTGACGGACCAAAAAGGTGAGACCGGCAAGGGTACCAAAGACCGAACCGACGATCAGAAAAACATGATTCTCTATGAAGCCCGCCATCGCGATTAAAATACGCGTGGAGAGAGGCAACTGAACTTTCAGCCCCTGAAAGAGCGGAATCAATTTTGGCAGGACGACGAAGGCGAGCACCAAGCTCAAAATGAAAGTCGCCGAAAAGACAATGATCGGGTAGATCATGGCACCAAGCAATTTTGCGCGCAGATCACGCTCTTTCTCGATCTGGACGGCGAGATTCTCAAGATTCTCCACGAGAGTTCCGGAGGCCTCGCCGACATAGACGACATTGACGAAGAGGTCTGAGAAGACGTCCTGATAACCGGCAAGTGCGGTTGAGAGCGGCTTGCCCGCTTGTACCGATTGCTCGACCTCTTTCATGATCTGCTTCAAACGCCCGCTTGAGGTGTCGATCGCGGTGTGTAACGCCTCAGTGATAGTGAGACCCGAACGCAACATGACCGCCATATGTTTGGCGAAAAGCGCCTTTTGGGTGAGGGTAACCTTGCCATACAAGACGCGCGCAAGGAGCAGGCCGCCTTGCGGAGCCGTAGCTCGCTCTTGTCTCATGCTTGAACTGTCGAGTGCCATATGATGCTATGCCGCTCTCGCGGCGAAAAGTAATTATGCCTTCGTAACGCGCAAGATCTCCTCCAAAGTTGTGATGCCCTCAAAGACCTTGCGTAATCCGTCTTCCATCATCGTGCTCATACCGGCCTTCTTGGCCGTCTCTTCAATCTCACCGCTTGATGCGCGGGTGATGATGAGGCGTTTGATCTCCTCATCGGCCTCCATGATTTCGAAGATCCCGATACGTCCGACATAGCCCGTATCGTTGCAGGCCTTACATCCCTTGCCCTTGTAGACAAGCAGAGTGTCGATGTTCTTTTGGCCCAGCTTGATGAAAAGCTTTTTGATCTCGGGCTCATACTGGAGCGCGAGCTTCTCTTCGTCGTTCAAGACAACCGACTCGCGACACCCTGCGCAGATCTTGCGGACAAGACGCTGGGCCACAATGACGTTGATCGTCGAGGCGATGAGGAAGGGCTCGATATCCATGTCGAGGAGGCGGGGCAGCGTCGTCGCCGCATCGTTGGTGTGGAGGGTTGAGAGGACAAGGTGTCCCGTCATGGCTGAGTTCACTGCGATGCCCGCCGTTTCTTCATCGCGAATTTCACCGACAAAGATGATATCCGGGTCCTGACGCACAATCGCGCGGAGACCTTTTGCGAAGGTGAGATTTGTCTGCGGGTTTACTTGGATCTGGCTCACACCCTCAACCGCGTACTCGACCGGATCCTCAATCGAGGCGATGTGTACCTCTCGCGTGTTGAGAAGCTTCAAGACGGCGTACATACTCGTCGTCTTTCCCGATCCGGTCGGACCGACGGCGAGGATCATACCATGCGGCTTTTTGATGGCGCGCTGGATGCGTGCGCTGTCTTGGGGTGAAAGGCCGATGGTCGAGAGGCCGTATTCGCGGCCTTTGGCGGAGAGAAGACGCATCACAACGTTTTCCCCCTCCGTGATAGGGACGATAGAGACACGCACGTCGACGATATCCGCCGAACTCTTGCGCAGGGCTGTTTTTGCGCGTGCCGCGACATGGCCGCTTGCGATAAGATTGCGCCCTTCAAAGGCAGTGCTGTCGCGCACGAAGAAACGAAATTTGCCGTCCTGTGCGGCTCGGTGCTCGTCGGTACGCATCTTGGCGAGTATCTTGAGGCGTGTCAGGATGAGCTCGTGACTGTTTTTGGGAATGGTGAGTACGTCGTGCATGATGCCGTCAATGCGGAAACGCACCCGTAAATCGTTGGTGAAGGGCTCGATGTGGATGTCGGAGGCGTTGTTTTGGTAGCCATAATGCAAGAGCACGTCCACCATCTCAACGGTCATACGATCGCGTTCTATGCGCGTAAGATTGATATCGCGCAAGCGCGCCAAGAGCTCGTCAAAGGTCTTTTGCAAGTCGCCGCTGTAGAGTGAAAAGGTGCGTTCAAGCGCGCGCGCCGTAGCATAATGAGGTATAACCGACGTCCCATAGCGCTTTTCAAAAAGATGAAGCGTCTCGATGTCGGTCGGATAGAGCATGGCGACGCGCACCCCTCCCGGAGTCATATTGATTGCGGCGGCATGCGCCACGCGTGCCACCATCTCCGGCATCGCAAAAAAGACCGAGCGATCCACCTTCTCGTAGGTCAGATTGGCAAAACGTATGCCGATCGTCTCGGCTATCAGTCGGCCGAGGTTTTCGTCGCTCACCAGATCATCCTCCACAAGGACATACTCCACCGGCACATTGCGCTTCTGCGCCTTCATAACGACACGCGCAAAATCTTCCTCGCTCACATGCCCCGGAGGAACCAACGCGGCACGCAGTTGTTCAATGGTAACGACGTTGGTCATGCATGAAGGTGGGAGCGCAACTTCTGTGCAATATCGGCGATTGAATAATCGACTTTTACGAGGTGGTCGATCGCGCCAAGTTCGCGACTTTTTTGGATATCGGACTCTTGTCCGAGATTGGAGAGGACGATGACGGGGATGTTTTTGGTCGCCCTGTTCTCTTTGATGGCCTTCAATACCTCAAAACCGTTCATGGCGGGCATGATGATATCGAGCAAGATCAGATCGATCTTTTCTTTTCCGAGCGTGAGGAGTGCTTGCTCTCCGGAAGCGGCATGGAGTATCTCAAAACCGTTTTGACCAAGACCGCTAACGTAGGCGCGGGCGATGAACATGTCGTCCTCTACGAGTAAAATGCGTGACAATGGTCCGATCACTTCCTTTTTTTCGACAGATGGTGATTGAGAAACAGGCATACAACAATATCATTGAAAACTGCGCGTCCCGCGCACGCACATGCGCACCTATACCGTATAGCATAGCACACAAGGCGAGTCTCCATGGCGTGCGCTTATGCACAGGTGAACGACCTCCACGCAAAAAGGCGCGCACCCTTTGGGTGCGCGCCTTTTTGCGTGGAGCTACCGCCCCGTGATCACCATCTTCTCAATCACAATCGGCTGGAGAGGCAGATCATTGCGATTGCGCTCGGCATGCGAGATAGTGTCTACAACATCCATTCCCTCAAGCACCTTGCCAAAGACCGGGTGCTTGCCATCCAAGAAGGTGTTGTCGGCGACGCTGATGAAGAACTGACTGCCGCCCGTATTGGGGCCGGCATTGGCCATGCTGATCGTTCCTCGTATGTTTGAAAGCCCCGATGCAAACTCGTCGGGAATCGTGTACCCCGGGCCGCCTCGGCCATAGAGCGAGGCATCATCGCCCTTGGAGGTCGGGTCGCCGCCCTGGATCATAAAACCGTCGATGACCCGATGAAACTTCGTACCGTCGTAAAAGCCCGCCGCCGCGAGCGAAAGGAAGTTTTCCGTCGTGTTCGGCATCTGTTCGGTAAACATTTCAAGAATGATGGAGCCCTTGTTTGTCACCAAGGTTACCTGTACCGGAGTCGTGGTCGTACTCATAGAGGGAGAAGAAGTAAGCGTATCGTCTGATGCCGAGCGACCTCCCGCCGCAAAAAGGAAGATGCCGAGGCCCAGAACGATGATACCGATAAAAATACTAATATGTTTGGTCATAGATGTTGATGTGTTGATGATACACGCAGATCAGACCGCGTCGCCATAAATGAGCGCGTGGGCTTCGCGTATGATCCCGCGCGCGACCGGACGATGAATCTCAAACTTTTTTACCAGATCGTCCTCCGAGTAGACGGCGAGATCCCGCACCAGCATCATATCATATTTTGCAAAGATGTGGCGAACATAGGGATTGACCGAGGGCAGGGCCGTTACCGGATAGAGTACATGTTTGGCGATCAGATCCTCCAAGCCGTTATCCTTCGGATACCGCCATCCGGTAAGCGTGAGCCCGCGGCACTGCGCATATTGTATTGCCGTATGCGTAAATTTAGTGTTGGTGATAAGCCACATGCCGTGGCGCACCCCCTCGCGCTTGCGCGTCGGCTCTTCGGAGATGTCTTGCAAACGCGCATCCGCATACATGACAACATCCACATGCGTACGCAAATGAGGACTGTTGTGATATTTCGCTTCAATCAGATAATGTTCATCTTTGCCGTGCGCAACCACGTCCACCTCATGCTCAACGCACCGTCCCTTCATGATGCGGTTGCGTTCCGTCTCGTATCCCATCTCCTTCAACATCACCTCAAGGAACTGCTCAAAAAAGAAACCTGCCGGACCAAGCTCCGCGATGCCGCGTTTGAGATTATAGCGCGCCGCGACGGCAGGGTTGGCTTTCATCAGGTGGCGTGTCGCCTTGCGAAAGAGGTACGAGGTCGTGGCGCCCGGCTGGATATCCTGCTCTACCAACGCGCAGACGTGTGCCACCACGTCTTCAGGCGCATGCGCCATACGCAACGAGTCGCACAATTTAGTACGATCAAACGGCTCACGCTCGCCCGATGCTTTGGTGATATCAACCATATACAAAAAGTATACCGCACCGTTCGCTCCCCGCGAAAGGACAACGAAAAAACCGCATCCTTGCGGTTTGAATAGCATATCTCAACATTCACTTACAGTGAAGTGAATGTTGAGATATCGAAGTGAATCCAGCCCCCCTCATCGGGCTGAAATGGGTTTCCATTCCTCTTTTCATACTCGTTTTGAAGAAAAAAAGGGTTTTTCCATCCGTGTATCAACCTCCCGTACATCTTTTCCAAAAAGATGTTTGGCACTCCGCCATCGAAAAACTCTTCGATCCATCCCCATATTTCTCCTTTGGAAACAGACTCCCTGAGAATTATTGTCAACACATCCGTGTGAATCCTTCCAACGGGAAGGAAAAAATTTTCCTTCACCTTCCCCACTATCACCAGTCCTTCCCGAATCACTTCCTTAAAAAGCTTTTGCTTGCTCTGAAAGTGATAGTGAATAAGGGGTTGGGTTACCCCGGCCTCATTGGCAATATCTGTCGTGGAAGCTCCCTCATACCCTCTCTCCGAAAATAATTTCTGTGCAGCAAGCAAAATATTCAACCGTGCACGACTGCTACCTTTTACCATAGCCATAGTGAACTCCTCGTGTGTTTATGTATCTTAAGAACACTGCCCGCCTATCGAGCATTACGTGCACAGTACTACATATTTTATTTAAAAGCAAGTCCTTGTGGAAACCCTCTTTCAGATACAATGGAACCATATGGAACACGAAACTTCTCACAAGCGCGCAGGGTTTACCCTCACAACGCCCACGGCGATCATCATCGCCGGCCTCATCATCGCCGGTGCCATCCTCATCACCAAATCCCCGCACAGCGCAGCGCAACCCTCCGCCGACGAGGGAGCCATAGAGACGGCGCAAAATCTCCCACCTCTATCGGCCAATGATCATCTCCGCGGCGACCCGAAGGCCGCTCTCACCGTCGTTGAATACTCCGACTTGGAGTGCCCCTTCTGCAAGGTCTTCCACGAGACGATGCTCAACGTCTACAAGACCTACGGCAATGACGGCAAGGTGGCGTGGGTCTACCGCCACTTCCCGCTTGATACCATCCACCCCAAGGCGCGCGTTGAGGCCCGCGCCGCAGAGTGTGCCGCAGAGGTCGGCGGCCGCGACGCATTCTGGTCGTACATAGATGGCATCTTCGCCATTACTCCCTCCAACAACCGCCTGGAGCTCGACCAACTTCCCGTGATCGCGCAAAATATCGGCTTTAAAGGCGCCGTCCTCACCGCATTCAACACCTGCCTTACAAGCGAGCGTTACGCCGATCTCATATCAGAACAGCTCGAAGGCGGCATCGACGCCGGCGTCCGTGCCACCCCGACCGGCTTCATCATTCTCAAAGACGGCTCCGTCCTTCCCCTCCCCGCCGGTGCCCAGTCCTACGAAACCATGAAGCGCTTTATAGAAGAAGCGCTGAAGCGATAGAGCGCACGATATGAAACGCCCCCCGTTTGCTACGCAAACGGGGGGCGTTTCATATAGTTCTTAGAGCCTGTTCAAGATCTTCCCCCAACCTGAAAACACGAGGTTTTTGGCTACAAAATTTCGTCTCACACTCGTCGTACTACTAGTACGACTCGTGCTCCGACTCATGTTTCGCCTAAAAACCTGTATGTTCACGTTGGGTACCGCGAGATCTTGAACAGGCTCTTAACCCCAAACATGTCTTGCGCATAGGAAAAAAATATGGTTGTCTGCATATAGTTCTTTCACTGCAATATAGTCCCTCGGGGCAGAGCCCCGAGGTATTGAACCCATATTAGCTCCTCGGCTCGGAAATGAGAAAACTCCGCTTCGCTTCGTTTTCTCATTTCACTCGCTCTACGTCGCTAATAAACCCAAACGGAGGTGTGTCATGCACACTCATACGCACGATGCGCGAAGATATGGTTTCGCACTTGGTATTGGATCTCTTGCGCTTTGTATGCAATGGATCCTCGTACATTGCTCCGCCAGCAATGCCCTCGCCGGCGACGCGTGGCATATGTCTACCGACATACTCGTTACGGGAGGTGCCTTCGCGGCAATGATCCTCAACAAAGCATCCCTGCGGCGCGCCGTCGTGATTGCCGGCATACTCCTCCTCGCCTACGGCGCACTGCGTGTAAACGCCGAGGCGATGCACCGCATTGACGCAGGATCGATACCCGTCGACCCTCTGCTCATGAGCGTGGGCGCACTGATCGGTTTGGGAGGAAATGCCGGACAGTTCCTTATAATTCATCCCATGCACGGCGGATCGCTCAAGACCATCGTAAACGCGCACCTTCTGTGCGATGTCCTCATTTCATTTGCTGTACTCGCCTCGGCTATCATCGTATACGCCGGTGGCGCACAGTGGGATGCATATCTATCATTCTGGATTTCGGTATATATGATCCTACTCACCCTCTGGATAACCTACACAACCATCCAAGGAAAGGAGGCAGATCACCACCATGCATGAACGGATAACCAGTAGCCCTTCCCGACCTCCGGCAACCCCGGAGGTTTTTTAATGTCAAAAAAATACCGCCCATCAAAAAAACTATCCGACAAAACACCGTTCACCAAAAAAACAAAAACCACAGAACCTAAAATGATGCACGTGCATCATTTTAGGTTCTGTGTTATTTATGTGGCAAACGAAAATGTTGACGTAGTCGTTCATCACCTTCTAGTGCTTCAACGGTAAGGAAGAGCACTTCTGTACCCACCTCGCAATCAACTTTTATCAATTGCACCAGCCATTCGCAAGGATAGGGAAACGCCCATACGCTATGTTGTACATACACAAAACCTACACCTTGTAGCGTATTACGAAGCCTATTGCGTAAAAAACTCCGCTTTCGATCAATATCAAAAATAATCACACGCCATTTGCCATCCCACTTTTTAGGGCGGGCGGTGTCGAGATGACGTGCCCTATACAGCTCGAAAGCCATACGACCTTCGGGCGTAATATGAATCCGCTCGTCGCGGCCGGTACGCCGAATGGCAACATACCCTTGCCGCTCCAATGATTTGACGGCACGGCTGTACTGCTTGGGAGTATAGCTCTTTTTTCTTTTTCCAATGCCGAAGAGTTTGAAAATTTGGGAGACGTTGGGTACGACCGCAACGATAAGCAACAACCCACCGACTGCCGCGAGGGCGAGGACGATCTGAGTAAGGGGTATCTCGGTATCGCGAATCTTCATGATGCATCCGCTCGCCCCCGAACAAACGTGCGTCTATCGTAGCATCAAATCCCCTCTCATGCCACACATACTCACTCACGCACACGCGCACTCGATGCACACTCGATACACACGCGCTCAACTACGTATCAAAAATCAAGGTAACCTAAAATGATGCACGTGCATCATTTTAGGTTCCGGAGTGACGGATGTGAATATGTGAGTAGGTGAGTGCGTATGTAAGTATGTTGGTGGATGGATGGATGGGTGGGTGATTGAGTGGTTGGAAATAAACAAAAACGCCGGGTTGGTAGTGAAACCAACGCCGGCGCGGGGGGCGGAAGATGCGTTACTCGCTTTTTGTCGGGAGACCGACAGGGTTCTTGTCGATCAGGTCGCTTAATCCTTTATAGTAGCAATCGGCGTTCACCTCCTGTGGAACTCCGTCGACCATCATTACTTGACGATCTTCTTTGTCGCCCATGAGTTGCTTCCCGCAACCACAGGGACATTTTTTGTTTTCCTGCGGAAAGGGCATTTCCGCCAACTCTTTAGACGTAAAAGAAAAAGCCATGCTTTTTTCTCCTCTTCAAGTCGCTATTTAAAAACCTTTGGCGAGTATAGCATATCCTATATCAAAAGTCAGTTACTCACCCACAATCGATTACTACCCCCGCATCATGTCGCGCAGGGGGCAATATTCGCAGTCTTTGTCGCCACAGCGCGTGTCCCAAAAGGCCATGGTGCTGATCTCCTCGGCGACGCGGGCGATTTCGGTTTTGAGAGCGATTACTTCTTCGTCGGTTATCTCAAAAACCTCGCGCTTGAAACGGCCTTTTTCGTCGGGTTCTACAAAGTCTATCGCGCCCGCGCGCATGACATACCTGCCATGCGGCATCTCGTCCAAAAGGAGTTTGTAGAAGACGAGCTGGCGCTTGAAGTTGCCGTCGGCGGAGGCGGTCGCACCCTCTATCCAGTTGCGGCTCTGCGGCTTTTTGGTTTTGTAGTCTACGACGAGCACGTGCTCGCCATCGAGTTCGAGCTCAAGCTTATCTAATTTACCGGTGAGCTTGACCCCGCCGACTTCAATACCTTTGATATAGTATTCGTTGACGGTGTTGTAGTTCCACGTTTGATGTCCCGCCTCGTGATAAGCACGCAACGTCTCGATACCTTTTTTCTTGAGGTCTTCATAGAGACGCTCGTTTATGGGGCGGCGATCGAGATGGTAGATAAAACGCTTTTCCATAAAGTCGGCACCGGCCTCCTCCCCCGATCCTGGCGCGTCGGCGTGCTTTTCGACATACAAGGGTGAGCGCGCGTTGAAGAATTCTTCAAGTACCTTGTGCATGATGATGCCGTACGTCTGATGGTAGCCGGGCGCGAGCGGAATACGCACCAAACTGTTGAAATAATAACGCCAGGGACAGGTGAGATAGTTGTTGAGCGCCGTGGGTGAGAGGCCTTGCTCTACGAAACGTTCTTTGAGAAAGGCGGCAACATCGGTGATTTCGCCCTCGGCGCGCGGCATGAAGCGCGCTTCTTTTTTGACGCGAGCATCGTACTCTTCGCCGTCGTGTTCAACACGAAGCTCCTCATGTATCTCACCCACGAATTGGCTCGGCACGCGCTCTTTGCCGTCCGCGCCATGACGCGCGTAGGTGGCGATGACATGCGTCTTGGCGCGCGTGAGCGCCATATAGAAAAGTCGGCGTTCGTCTTCGTTGCGCTCACCCTCGGTATCGATGGTTTTGATGCGCGTCGGGAGGCGAAAGGTCGCCATCGAGCGTTTGTTGCCCCAATGACCATCGTAGACACCGATAACAAAGACGTGTTCAAACTCGAGTCCTTTTGCCTTGTGCGCCGTCATGAGGCGCACGGAACTCCCCATGCGGCGAGAACGCGCCTTGATCATCACACCATGACGTTCGAGTACTTCGAGGTAGTAGAGATACTCGGTAATCGAGTAATCGCTGTGGTGCTCGACGATATGCGCGATCTCATCGTAGAGGGCGCCTATTTTGTCCAACTTTTCGACACGGTGCGGATGCGCGATAAGGTGATTGATGAGTCCGGATTCGCGTGCGACGGTAGTGAAGAAATTGAGAAAATCGGTGTTGTGGCTCAGTGTTTTCCATGCACGTATCTTGCCATAGAGCGCGACGAGCGGATCTTTTGTTTTTTTCTTTCCTTTTGACGCGGCGGCTATGTCGAGAAAGGCATGCAAACTCATGCGCGCTTCTTTTGCCGCACCAAGCGCGCGATAGACGACGAGCGGATTGATGGCGAGAAAGTCGATATGAAATGCCTTGACGAGTGCTTCGTCGTTGCCAAAGGTGCCGATGGCCGTTATGAGTGTATTGAACTTGCGAATATCGACATCACCCAAGATGTCGCGGTCGGATTCGACGACAAAAGGAACACCCGCGCGCTCAAGATCTTCGGCGATTGGAAACGCATCGCTGTTGTTGCGGTAGAGAACGGCGATCTCGTCGGCTGGCACCCCCTCGGCGATGAGCATGGCGACACGTTCGGTTATGAAAAGCCGTTCACCTTCTTCGGTGTTGAAGGAGTAGATATCGATCGGACTCCCGCCCGCAACGCTATCGTTTGCGGGGCGGGCAGGCCCCTTCCCTGCCGCCCTCAAGGGTGATGAGAGCGGCTTGATTGCGTTGTGCTCAATCAGACTTTGTGAGGCATCAAGGATGGACTGCGTACTGCGGTAGTTGTGCACCAAACTCACGAGGCGCACGCCTTGGAAGGTGTCCTTAAAATACAAAAAGTTTGCCAAACTTGCGCCTTGAAAACGAAAGATCGCCTGTTTTTCATCGCCGACGACAAAGAGGTTGGGGTTGGGGAAAAAGCTCGCGAGAAGTTCGAGTATTTTATTTTGAGCACCGTTGGTGTCTTGGTGTTCATCAACAAGAATATACTGGTACTTTTCTTGGAGCTCCAAAAGAAAGTCCTTGTTGTGTTCAAGTTCGCCGATAACGGCAAGAAGCATGTCTTCAAAGTCGTAGAGTTTGCGTTCGGCGAGTTCGCGCTCATACACCTCATAAAAATACGCGAGCTCTTCGTTTTTTTCAAGAATCTTTTGTTCTTTTTGCGCCTCGCTCTTCATCTTGCCTTTATGCGCACCTTTTGTGTGATAGAGATCGTCGCGCGCGAGAAGCGCCTCTTTTTCCTGCGCGATAATCTCTTTGAAATGCGCGACCGAAATGCCTTCTTTTTTGAGATCGCGGATGCCGCCTACGATATTGGAGACGTGAAAGAAGTGATCGCCGAAGGGTTTGAGGTAGGTAAAGGAGCGTGATTCAAGAACGCTGCGAATAAGGTCGATCTGATCGACCTGCGAGGCGTTGTTGTAGCCAATGATGCGCGGGAAGCGCTCCGCATACTCTTGGATGATCTTGTTGCAAAAGCCGTGGAAGGTGGAGATGTTCACCTGATACCCCGCCGAGCCGATCGTGGCGACGAGGCGCTTTCTCATATTGGCGGCGGCGGCCTCGGTGAACGTAAGGGCGAGGATGGAGTCGGGTGAGGTGTCGGTCGTGCGCAAGATGTTGGCGATACGCAGGGTGAGTATCTGCGTCTTGCCGGTGCCCGGGCCGGCAATCACCATCACCGGCCCGTCGATCGCATCCACCGCCGCCTTTTGCTCGGCGTTGAGTTTGCGGTAGAGTACGTTGAACTTCCCCTCTTTCATGATGCGAGCAGTATAGCACGGATCGGTGATATTTTTTTAAAAAAGCCGCCAAAGTTCGGCGGCTCTCCGAGTTTTATCGCTAGGCGGAGAAAAAATCCTCCGCCACGCAACCTTTAATTCTCATCCTTTTCCTTATTTTTTTTATCGCCATACTGTGTATTTGACGAATCCTTTCGCAACTGAGTTTCATTTTCAATCCTACCTGACGAAATGAATCACCATGGTGGCCATCCAGGCCATAAATGCGGGCGATCACCTCGCGCTGCTTGGGCTTGAGGACTTCCAAATACGGAGAAAGGTCTATGGACATCTCCGCCAATTCGGCGGGACCGGGGGAATGGTCAAACAAGATATCACCCACTTTTTTTGTACCCTCAAAGGCGCGAGGGGTGGTATCGAGCGATTCTGTTTCTGTTGCGAGAAACAGAGACATATTTTTTTTGTCGTCTTCACTCAAGGAACAACCGCGGGGAATTTTCTTTCTGAACAGTTTTGCCAGATTCACCGGTACGCGTATGGTACGCGCTTGGTTCATGATTGCCCGATCCATGGCCTGCCTTATCCACCATGTGGCATAGGTGGAGAACATTCCTTTCTCGGGATCAAATGTTTTCGTAGCCCGCATCAACCCCAGATTCCCTTCTTGAATGAGATCGGCAAGATCCACGCCTCGGTTTCTACACCTCTTTGCAATCCATATGACGAGGCGTAAATTCCCCTGCACCAGCGTATCCTGCGCTTCCTTGTCGCCCGCTGATGCCAAGATGCCCAGACGAGACGCCTCCTCTGCTGACAATAAACTCCCTTGAATCTCATTGACATACATGGAGATTGTGTCATAACCCTCTATACCTTCTTCGCTCATCGCAGTTCTCCTGTTGTAGATGTATCTTCAAGAGGTATACCACGAATCCAAAGAAAAAAGAACCCCTTTCCAGAAATACAGCGGGGTTCTTTTCAAGATTATGCATGGATCAATAATTCTCCAGTTTACGCGACTTGTCGTGGTGGCGGATCTTCTCATGAGCCTTCGCCTCAATCTGGCGAATACGCTCGCGCGTTACACCAAACTCCTTACCCACTTCTTCGAGTGTATGGACGACGCCGTCGGCGAGACCGTGGCGCATCTCCAGTATCTTGCGCTCTTTGGGTGAAAGGTCGTTCAAGATCTCCTGGATCTGGTCGCGCAAGATACGCAGAGAGGATTCCTGCGAAGGCGACATCATCTTGTCGTCGGCGATGAAGTCGCCGAGCGTCGACTTCTCATCATCATCGCCCACGGAACTTTCAAGCGAGACGGTATCCTGATCGATATTTTTGATGATATAGACCTTCTCCACATCTAATCCCATCTCGGCGGCAATCTCCTCGGGGAGCGGATCGCGACCAAGGTCTTGCACAAGGCGGCGTACGACTTGCTTGTATTTCGCAATCGTCTCGACCATGTGTACGGGGATGCGGATGGTACGCGACTGATCGGCAAGAGCGCGACTGATGGACTGGCGGATCCACCACGTCGCATAGGTCGAAAACTTGTAGCCCTTGGTCCAATCGAACTTGGCAATCGCCTTGAAGAGACCGAGGTTACCCTCCTGGATGAGATCGAGAAGGGTAAGATCTTGACTCCTGCCGACGTAGCGTTTGGCGATTGAGACGACGAGGCGCAAGTTCGCCTTGGCAAGCAGATTCTCCGCCTCCTTATCGCCATTGGTGATTCGCTGAGCAAGGGAACGCTCCTCACCGACCGACAAGAGCGGGTAACGACCGATCTCTTTGAGATATATTTGAATGTTATCGAATGAAGTCTTCTCAGACCCATAGGGTTCTTTAGAGAGAAGTCCTTCCGGAGGCTCAATGTCCTGTTCAAGGAGCATGCCGCTCTCGACGAGAGCGATATTCTCTTTGCTCAAACGATCATAGATCGACTCCAAAAAAGTGATGTCATCCTCAATTTTTGGGAAGAGTGTAAGGAGTTGATCTTGGGTTACAAAACCGAGCTCGCGCCCCTTCGCGATCAAACGATCAACTTTCTCGATCGTCTCTTTCGCCTGTTTCGCACGGCCACCGGCGAGTTTTTTTGCGGGAGCAGGTTTCTTTGCAGGAGCAGCGTTGGCATTTTTGGATACTCCTTTTTGAACTGACGTTTTTGCGGAGAGACGATTCGTTGCCGATTTTTTTACAGCCGGAGCGGCGCCCTTCTTTTTGATACCAGGACGCACCGCCTGCTTTTTTTTCTGCATATCCTTCGCACGAGAACCGATCGCCTTCTTACCGGATGAGACCATCTTTTTTGCTGTTGGTTTTTTTGAAGTCATAACAATGTTATTGAGATAGTGCTTTTTTGCGGGCAGTGAGGGTACTGATCGCCCCCGTCACGCCGGCAAAGGATTCTACAAGGACACGCACCTTCTCCGTATCCGAATCCGCCTCGGCGCGGCGCACCTCGTCGCCCAGTGCCGCGAGTCTTGAACGCAAGATCTGTTCCTCAAGATTAAGAAGCGCCTCGAAAACGGGAACGGAAGCCGATTCGCCCGTTCCGAAATGCGCCTCCGCCTCGAAACGCACCCGTTCGCGTTCATGTTCCTCCTTGAGGGCGATGCGCGAAGATACTGCCGTTCCCGTTACTCGCATAAATTCCTCGGCGAGTCCGGAGACGCGAGACGACGATTCCCCTTCCGCGAGAATATGCCCGATGATCAAATCCTCGAGTCGTGCCATCCTCGTCGATGCGTGCGATACGACAGGTGTCGGGATCCCCGCACTGGCAGGATGGGGTTGTTGGGGTGATGTGTTCGCAGCAGTACCGGCGGCGAGCACCTTGCGAAACTCCTCCCATACCGGTTCCTCCGTAACTCCGAGCGCCCGCGCGATCCGGGCAACGCTCTGCGCCTGGTCGATCTTGCTCTTTATGTGGGCAATATACGGCAGTGCGGTACGCTCCACGGCTTTGCGATACTCGCGGTCGTCGTCATGGAGGCGGCGCAGGATGGCGAGATAGAAGTCCACGACCGGTACGGCGGAGGCGACCGATGCGCGCCACTGCTCAGGATCGGCACGCACAATATCGGCAGGGTCGGCTCCTTGCGGCAAGGCGACGAGGCGAATGTCCAAGCCATGTCCGGCGGCAAGATTGACTGCGCGGCCGGATGCGCTGATCCCCGCCGCATCGCCGTCGAACGACATGATGATGGTGTCGGTCAGCCGACCGATCATGGCAACATGCTCGGGTGTCAGAGCGGTTCCCGATGAGGCGACGGCGTGCTTCGTGCCCGCCTGATGGGCCATGATCACATCAACCTGGCCCTCGACGAGCACACAACATCCGAGAGATCGGATAGCACCCTTTGCTTTGTCCAATCCGTAGAGTACGGCGGATTTGCGATAGATCTCCGTCTCGGGACTGTTGATGTACTTGGCTGTATCGGCTGATGTGTCGCCGAAGACCCGCCCCGAAAAGGCGATCACCCGCCCTGCGGTATCCATAATCGGAAACATAACCCTGCCACGAAAGCGATCGTAGTGCGAACCTGGACCTTTGACGATAACGAGTCCCGCCTTTTCCATATCCGCCACCGAAAACCCCTTTTCGGCGAGGAAGGTCGAGACGGAACGCCACTCGTCGGGCGCATAGCCGATCCGAAAGTCGGCAATCGTCTCTGCCGTAAGGCCGCGCCCGGAAAGGTAGGCGGCTACCTCGGGAGAACGAACAAGCACCGTCCGATAATAGAGCGCCGCCGCGTCCATGACGGCAAAAAGACGATCCCGCTCTTTGCGTTCCTCGGGGCGAGATTCTCGCAGAGTCACACCCGCTCGTTCAGCGAGCATTTTCAGAGCACCGAGAAAATCGATCCCCTCCATGTCTTGGACGAAGGTGAAGAGATCTCCTCCTCTGTCGCATCCGAAACAATGGAATGTCCCCCGATCGGGAGAAATGAAGAATGAGGGGGTCTTTTCGCGATGGAACGGACAGCACGCTTTGTAATTGGCACCCGCCCGATCCAGCTTCACATACGAACCGATCACATCGGCGATGTTGAGCTTGGCTTTGATCTGTTCAACGGGTGAAGACACAGGTAACAAGGGGTAACTAACGCGACGCGACCGGAACATCCGGCCGAAGCGGCGGTTTTCGCTCTGCGAAAACCGCCGCTTCACACCGTACTATTTCTTCTCCGAAGAGACATCGGTCTCCGCCGCTATCTGCTCGCGCAGTGCTTGCGCGGCGCGACGGGCACGGAAGCCCGTACCGACGGGGATCAAGCGACCGATAATGACGTTCTCCTTCAAGCCGCGCAACTCGTCACGCGAACCGCGCAACGCACTGCGGATCAGGATGCGGGTCGTGTTCTGGAACGACGCCGCGGAGAGGAAGCTCTGGGTGTTGGTCGCCACCTCGGAGATACCGAGTGCGACCATCTCGCCGACCGCCGGCTCGCCGCCCAAGGCGGTGATGCGGTCGTTCTCATCTGCAAGAGCGGTAACCTCCACCACCTCGCCCACGACGAATGCCGTATCGCCCGCGGTCTTTATCTTCTTGCGGGAGAACATCTGACGTACGATCACCTCCGCATGCTTGCGGGCGATTGAGGCACCCTGCAGGTCGTAGATGTGATTGATCTCGCTGATGATATACGCCTGTGCCGGCTCTTGTCCGCCGTACTTGAAGATCTCGCGAATATCGGCCGAACCGTCGGTCAAGAGCTGGCCCGCGACAACCTTTCCGCCCACAGCGACGACGCACATACGACCGAACGGCACGACATACTCAAGCGATTCGTCTTTTTTAGACTTCTTGACGCCGAGGTCGGAAAGGACGGTAATGATCTTCTGCTCGCCGTCACTCTTCACTTCCGTAACCTCGCCATCTAAGCGGTTGACCACCGCCGGGTTTTTGGGAATACGACGCTCAAAGATCTCGTCGACGCGTGGCAGACCCATGGTGATGTCCTCGCCGGCAACGCCTCCCAAGTGGAAGGTACGCATCGTCAGCTGGGTTCCCGGCTCGCCGATGGCCTGCGCCGCGATGATACCGACCGCTTCGCCGAGTTCAATAAGACGATTGCGCGCCAAGTCGAGACCATAACATTTCTGACACAGACCGTGCAAAAGCTTGCAGGTAAGGGGTGTGCGCATCGTAACCTCTTTGATGCCCGCGGCCTCAATAGCCGCCGCATCGGCGCGCGTCAAAAGCACACCCTTTGAGGCGATGACCGTACCATCCTTGGCGATAGCATCCTTGAGCAAGTAGCGTCCGCCGATCACTTTTGATGCGCCGACGGAGATACCTCCCTTGTCGTTCAGCTTCAAAACCTTACCGTGCTTGTCGCCGCAATCTTCTTCTTTGATGATGACATCTTGCGCAACGTCCACGAGGCGGCGCGTCAGGTAGCCGGCGCGCGCCGTCTGAAGAGCGGTTGCCGTAAGACCATAGCGAGCACCATGCGTCGTAATGAAGTACTCAATCGGAGAAAGACCCTCCTTGTATGAGGAGATGATGGGGAAGGCGAGGGCCTGACCGACCGTGTTGGTGATGAGGCCTTTCATGCCCGCCATCTGCGTGATCTGACCGATCTGACCGCGAGCTCCCGAGTGGATCATGTCGTAGACGGAACCGCGCGGATCAAGCGTACCCGGCATGAGCTTCTCAACCTCCATCTTCGTCTTCTGCCACATCTCGACCGTCTTACGGTACTGCTCACCGGAGGAGAGCAGACCATTGTGGTACTGCTCGCTGATGCGGGCGACCGCCTCTTTGGCGGTGGCGATGATCCCGTCTTTCTCCGCGGGCGTCGTGATGTCGCTGATACTCCAGGTGATGCCGGAGGTCGTTACATACTTGAAGCCGAAGCTCTTGATCTTGTCCAAAATAATCGCAACCTCCTGCATATCGTAACGCTCCAAAAGATCGTCGACGATGCGGGAGATAACCTTGCGGTCGACTGGCGTATTGATGTAGGGATACTCGCGCGGCAAGACGGCGTTGAAGAGCAACCGTCCGACGGTCGTCTCGAAGATAACACCATGGCCGATCACATCGTACTTGGGTGAATCGGTCGCCATGACCTTGATCTTGGCGCGCAACGCCACAGCACCAAAGTCGCTCGCGGTGATCGCCAGGTTGGGACTGGGGAAGATCTTTCCCTCACCCTTCTCGCCCTCCATGTCTTTGGTCATCCAGTAGGAACCGAGCACAATGTCGAGCATCTTGGCGGAAACCACCGGCTCGCCGTTGCCCGGCTTCAAAATGTTGCGGTCAGCCGCCATAAGCGTCCGCGCCTCCTCCTGAGCCGCATCCGAGAGCGGCACATGCACGGCCATCTGGTCGCCGTCGAAGTCGGCGTTGAAGGCCGGACAGACGAGCGGGTGCAGTTCGATGGCATTACCCTCGATGAGGATCGGCTGGAATGCCTGGATACCGAGGCGGTGAAGGGTCGGAGCGCGGTTCAAGAGCACATACTTGCCTTTGATGACCTCTTCCAAAATCGCCCAAACCTCGGGGATACCGTCTTCGATGAGGCGGCCGGCACCGCGGATGTTGTAGGCGAGTTCGCGTTCGAGGATTTTAGAAATGACGAACGGGCGGAAGAGCTCAAGCGCCATGTGCTTGGGCAAGCCGCATTGATTGAGTTTGAGCGTCGGACCAACGACGATCACCGATCGTCCGGAGTAGTCAACACGCTTACCCAAGAGGTTTGCACGGAAGAGACCTTGCTTGCCTTTGAGATTCTCGGAGATCGACTTGAGATCGCGTTTCTGTGCAGAGGTGATCTGCTGGCTCGTACCGCGGCGCATCGCATTGTCGATAAGAGCGTCGACCGCCTCCTGCAAAATACGCTTCTCATTGCGCAAGATGACGTCAGGCGCACCGATGGTGAGAAGTTTGCGCAGACGGTTGTTGCGGTTTATGACGCGACGGTAGAGATCATTGACGTCGGAGGTCGCATGACGCCCGCCTTCAAGAGCCACCATCGGGCGAAGCGCCGGCGGCATGACAGGGATCACCGTGAAGAACATCCACTCGGGGCGGATGCCGGCGGTGAGCATAGACATGATCAAGCCCAGCTTTTTCTGGAGTTTGGGTCGCTCTACGGCCGATGCCGTCTCGAGCTCCGTGCGAGTCTCCTCCGCATACTTCTCGAGATCAAGCTTCGTGAAGAGACGATAAATCGCCTCGGCGCCGATCTCGCCCTTGAAGAGGGTCGAGTATTTGTAGGCGTAGCGGTTGTAGGTAAGCTCGTCCAAGACGATGCCGACACGCAGACCTTTGATCTCACGCTCGGTGGCGGCAAACATCTCCTTCAAGGCATCCTGACCTTTCGGCTCGGTGATCGCTTTTTGTTTCGTCTTGTACTCGACCTGCAACTCCTTGAGGACGCGCGCGCGCTCATCCTCGTGAATCTCGGTGATGATGTATCCCGCAAAGTAGACAACCTTCTCGACATCGGCGAGCGAGAGGTTCAAGAGGAGGCCGATGCGCGAAGGAATACCGCGCAAAAACCAGATGTGCGATACGGGCGTGGCGAGCTCGATGTGTCCCATGCGCTCGCGGCGCACGATTGAGCGGGTTACCTCCACGCCACATTTCTCGCAGACGAGGTGTTTGTAGCGAATACGGCGATACTTGCCGCAGTAGCATTCGTAATCCTTGGTGGGGCCGAAGACGCGCTCGTCGAAGAGACCGCCGCGCTCGGCGCGCCCGGTACGGTAGTTGATGGTCTCGGCCTTCGTGATCTCGCCGTATGACCACTCGCGAATACGATCGGGAGAGGCGAGCTTGAGGACGATTGCGCCGAAATCTTTTGACATTGATTGTTTCATAGGTGATGAACAGATGACTGCCAGCTGTCGGCTTAGTTGGTTTTTTTGTCTACCAACTCGACATCGAGCGCAAGCGCCCGCAGGTTATTAAGCAATACTTTGAAGGACTCGGGAATCGTCGGCTCGTCCATCGCCTCGTTTTTGATGATGGCGTCGAAGGTTGCGGAACGTCCGGTGATGTCGTCCGATTTGACGGTGAGGATCTCGCGCAACGTATGTGCGGCGCCGTATCCTTCGAGTGCCCAGACCTCCATTTCTCCGAAGCGCTGACCGCCGCCCTGCGCCTTGCCGCCAAGCGGTTGCTGGTGAATGAGCGAGTAAGGACCGATGGAACGCATGTGGATCTTGTCCTCGACCATGTGGTGCAGTTTGAGCACATACATGTATCCGACGGCGATATCCTGATCGAACTTTTCGCCGGTGCGTCCGTCGTAGAGGGTCATCTTGCCGTTCTCGTTGAAGCCGGCCTCTTTGAGCTCCTCGCGAATCTCGCCCTCCGTGGCGCCGAGGAACGGCGGCACGATGGCTTGGTACTTGAGCGTATTGGCCGCAAGACCGAGGTGCAACTCGAGGATCTGACCCAAGTTCATGCGCGAAGGAACGCCGAGCGGCGTCAAGATGACGTCAATCGGAGTACCCTCCTTTGTGTAGGGCATCTCTTCGATCGGAAGGCTCTTTGAGATGACACCCTTGTTGCCGTGGCGTCCGGCGAGCTTGTCACCCACCGAGACGTTGCGCAACTGCGCGATGTCCACGTTGATGCGCTTGATGATGCCCGACTCGAGGTTGTCGCCGCGCTCGCGCGAGAACTCGCGGATGCCGATGATACGACCGCGCTTGCCGTGCTCCATACGCTTTGAGGTGTCCTTTACGTCGCGCGCCTTCTCGCCGAAGATCGAGCGCAAGAGGCGCTCTTCGGGAGTCAGCTCCGCCTCACCTTTGGGCGTGATCTTGCCCACGAGAATGTCGTTGGGGCCGACCTCGGCACCGATGCGCACAATGCCGCTTTCATCGAGGTCTTTGAGCTTGCCCTCGCCGATGTTCGGGATATCGGGGGTAGTCATTTCGGGACCGAGTTTTGTATCGCGCACTGCGACCTCGATCTCTTCGAGATGGATTGATGAAAAGACACTGTCGCGCACAAGACGTTCCGAAAGGATGATGGCATCCTCGTAGTTGGAACCGCCCCATGACATGAAGGCCACAAGGACGTTCTGACCGAGCGCGAGCTCACCATCAACCGTCGAGGCGGCATCGGCAAGCGGCTCACCTTTCTTCACCTTCTGACCCATCTCCACGATCGGACGCTGGTGAAATACTGAGAAGTCGTTGGTGCGGGCGAAATTGACCATGCGGTGCTCGATATCCTTGCCCTTGTCGTTCCTCACCGTAACGGACGAAGCGTCCATGGCGGCGACGACGCCGCTCTCCTTGGCGAGCACGAGACGGCCGGAGTCGACGGCGGCGCGTCCCTCCATACCTGTTGCAACGAGAGGCATATGCGGCACGATGCAGGGCACCGCTTGTTTTTGCATGTTAGAACCCATCAGAGCGCGGTTCGCGTCGTCGTGCTCCAAGAAGGGAATGAGCGATGTCGCCACCGAGAAGGGCTGATTGGCCGCAATGTCGATAAACTCCACCTCTTCAACAGGTACAAGGGTTACTTCGCCGCGCTTGTCCTTGGTGCGGACCTCGACGAAGTCGACGGAGATTTTACCCTTCTCATCCGAAGGTGTCGCGGCATGCGCGATGTTGTGACGCTCTTCCGCAAGCGAGTCCATGTAGATGATCTCGCTCGTGATCACACCATTCTTGACGCGTGCGTAGGGCGTCTCCAAGATGCCCAAGTCGTTGATGCGGGCGAAGATGGAGAGGCGCAAGACGAGGCCGATGCTCTGGCCTTCGGGCGTGTGGATGGGGCAGACCTTGCCGTAGTGGGAAGGATGCACGTCGCGCACCTCAAAGCCCGCGCGCTCGCGGGTGAGGCCGCCGGGGCCGAGAGCCGAGAGCGTCCGCAGGTGCTCAAGCTCGTCGAGCGGGTTCTTCTGGTTCATGTACTGCGAAAGCGAACTTGTGTTGAAGAACTCTTTGAGTGATGTTTGGAGGGGGCGCGGGTTCAAAAGCTGCATCGGCAGGGTCGTCTCCGGATCAACCGTCGACATGCGGTCCTGGACGTTGCGCTTGATGCGCGTCATACCCACCCGCAAGCGGTTGTGAAGCATCTCACCGGCAAAGCGCACGCGGCGTACGCCGAGGTGGTCGATGTCGTCGGCCTCGGCATTGGGCGTATTATTGAGCTTTGCGATGTGCGAGACGACCGCCGTAATGTCGTAGAAGGAGAGCTTGTCAGTGTCGCCCGCTTTGTGCTCCTCGCCAAACATCTGTGTGAAGCGGTAGCGGCCGATACGCGAAAGGTCGTAGCGCTCGGCGCTAAAAAGCGTCGCGAGGAAGTCGCGCGCATGATCGGCGGTCGCGAGCGTGCCGTCGCGGAGGCGTTTGTATACTTCAATATAGGAGTCGTTGGTGGTCTTGGCGGTGTCCTTGGCAAACGATGCTTTGAGGGCGGCCGTCGCATGCTCGTCGTCGGCGAAGACGGCCATAAGAGCTTCATCGACCGACCCATCCTGTTTAGGGAAAATATTCTGCTCGGAGGCAAAGATGCGCAAGAGTGAGGAGATGGGGAATTTACGCTTCTTGTCGATGCGCACGGCGATAGAGCCGTCCGGCTCCGACTCAAACTCGATCCACGCGCCGCGCGAAGGGATGATCTTGGCACCGAAATAGATCTTGCCCTTCAGGGGCATGCTCGTAAAAGAGACGCCGAACGAACGGACGAGCTGTGAGACGATGACGCGCTCGTTGCCATTGATGATAAAGGTGCCGTGATCCGTCATCAACGGAAAATCAGCAAGAAAGATCTCTTGCTCGTTCTCGGTGCCGAGAGTCTTGTTTTTGAGCTTGACCGTTACGCGAAGCGGGGCTTCGTAGGTCAGCTTGTGATCCTTGGCGTAGAATTCGTCACGCTTTGCCTCACCGAGCTCAAACTTGGTGAACTCCATGTCGAACTTCTTCTCGGAATAGTCTCTGATCGGAGAGAACTCTTTCAAGAGAGAGCTGATCCCGCTCTTCTGAAGCTCTTGGTAGGACTCAAGTTGCGCCTCCACCAAGTTGGGAATGCCGATGCGCGGATCCCGATAGCGTTTAAAATATTTCTTTTTCATGCGTCGCTGAATGAAACACGTCGAACAAAAACTAAAAAACCGCCTCCGATACGGATGCGGGCTAAGAGCATGTTCAAGATCTTCCCCCAGCCTGAAACTACGAGGTTTTTGGCTACAAAATTTCGTCTCGCACTCGTCGTACTACTAGTACGACGAGTGCTCCGACTCATGTTTCGCCTAAAAACCTGTATTTTCAGACCGAGTACCGCGAGATCTTGAACAGGCTCTACGAACGAGACGCGCGCCATAGACATGACGCGGCGCGAGGGAAAACCCTCGCGCATGAGAATCGTTCGATTGTTGCCCGTAACGCGTATCGGAAAAAGAGAAATAGTGCCTGATCGCTCCTTTTTTTAATGCACTCCGAGCCCCGCCCGAAGCGCTCCCTCACTTATAATTTGGACACGCCATCGTAACACAATCGAACGTATGTACCATAAGTATATACAAATCCATTTTTTTGTCAAATGCCTTATCCCCAGCTTTTCTTGCTTTCGATAGATGTCTTTGATCGTCTGTGCGTACGCCCAAATGACTTATACACCCACCCGTTCTTTCAAGATGCGGATGTCGCTTTGGATCGCTACGCGCTTATCCAGCTCGCTATCCATACGACGAGAGAGGCCGTCGATCTTCGAACTAAGACGCTGTTCCAACTCATCAAAACGTGTATCCACTTGTTCGAAACGCTTATCGACTTGTTCGAAACGCTTATCGACTTGTTCGAAGCCGCGCCCAACCATCTGTGCCAAAGCCTCGATACTCTCGGTGAGAGCGTCAAATTTTTTATCGTCGTTCATACTGTCTATCGTATCACACACTATCGGGCGACTCATCCCCCGTGACCAGCTTCCCCTTCCGCCATGCCTCTATCTTCTTGTGATCACCGGCAAGAAGCACGGGAGGTACTTTGTACTTTTTCTTTTTGTAGGTAAACTCCGGCGGCCGCGTGTAGACCTCGGGTGAGGCGACACGATCCTCTTCAAGCGACTCGGCACGGCCAAGGACGTTGGGTACCTGGCGCGAAACGGCATCGGCGACGATCATCGCCGGCAACTCCCCTCCCGTGAGCACATACGGGCCGACGGAGATCTTCTCAGCTTTGGTTATCGTTGCGACGCGCTCGTCAACACCCTCATAGCGCCCCGCGATCATAATGATGTCGGTGTACGAGCGCGCGAGCTTGCGCGCGTAGGCGTTATCAAACTGTCGCCCGCTCGGCGAGAAGATGATGACCTTTACCTTTTTCTTTTTGCCGCGCGCCTTATCCACCGCCTTCACGATCGGCTCGGCCTTCATGACCATGCCCGGGCCGCCACCGTAGGGCTTCAGGTCGGTGATGCGATGCTTGTCTATGGTGAAGTCGCGGGGGTTGTAGTAGCGCACGGCGATCTTCCCCGCCTCCTGCGCCCGCCCCACGATGGAGGCATCCATATACGACGAACACGCCTCGGGAAAGAGAGAGACGATGTGGAAGGTGGTTTTTGGTTTGCGAGGCATGAGCTTCTATACACAACGCCCCGACACGAGTGCCGGGGCGTTGTGAGACAGATCTGACCGATTAGAGTTTGAGGTCTTCCATGGCCTGATCAACATCCTGTGCGCCAAGCATTGAACGCTTGCCGCCCTCCGGTTCGTTGATCTTGAGATTAACGCGGGAGCTGTTCTTCAATCCTACGATGCGAAGCAAGGTGCGGATCGCTTTGGCGGTTGCCCCACTGCGACCAATGACGGTGCGCATATCGGGTGCGCTCACATCGAGCGCCAAGAGGACTCCCATTTCATCGACCGTGCGCGTTACTTTGACGGCGTCCGGATTGTCCACGATCGACTTTACCACGTACTCCAGAAATTCCTTATCTTTTTCCATATACCTTTCAGAGCCAATGGCCCTGAGAATCAAGCTTAACTTCTAACCAGCAGAATGACCTTGTACTGCTTACCGTAAAGTATACATATTTCAAAGCGTTTGTCAATGTTGTCCACAGGGGGGTGCGCATAAAAAACGCCCCGAGCGGGGCGTTTTTGAAAAATCGATAGTGAGGTTATGCCGCGACGGGCTCTTGTGCAGGTTCCTCGACGGGAGCTTCTACCACGGGAGCGGGGGCGTTCTTTGCCTCTTCGGCCGCTTTTTGGGCGGCAATCTCCTCGGGCGACTTCACGTTCTTTTTTGAAGCGACGCTGATCTTGCCTGCGCGAAGCACGCGGTTCTTGACGAGGAAGTTATGCGCCGTCTCGGAGACCTGTGCGCCTTTTTCTATCCAGTAGAGAGCACGCTCGCCCTTCAGGGTCGTGTGCTTGGTCTTCGGATCGTATGAGCCGAGAAGCTCAACAAAGTTGCCGCTCTTGGGGCCGGCATGAGAGTCGACCAAAACCATACGGAAGGTCGGCTGATTGCGGCGTCCAAACCGCTGAAATCGTATCTTTAACATAGGGGCTATGGTACCAAAGCGTCCGAAAATGTCAAACGATGGTGGTGTTGGAAGGTTGGGGTTTAGTGATTTGGGGTTTGGGCGGCGGTTTTGCTTCGCAAAACCGCCACATAAGAAAAGCCCCCTGAACGGGGGCCATAAAACCTATTACTTAATTCTTCCTCTCCATTATTATCTCCACATAATATAATATACAATCTATCCATCTATCCATCTATCCATCTATCTATCCATGACGATATAATATCGCCACAATATAAAATCACCAGTAGCACTATCCATGGCAATATCGCTCCCAACGGTCCAAAAAAAATTAGACACAGGAGTGATAGCCAAAAGGTGCAGCCCAGCATGACTATAAACACTGCCTGGGCAATCGGTCCTCCATCATTTATTATTACGGATTTTAATTTGAAGCACCGTGCGAAAGTATCCCAGCAGGATACAAGAAGTGCACCCGGTGCTAGGAGAGCCACAATAAGTGTGGCGCCAAACCAGCAAGCTATTTCATTTACCAACTTTTTGAATCCTCCAACTATCCATTTAAGCATAATGACCTCCGAAGTTGTTGTAAAGAGCAAGTATGCCTCTTTTATTGCTGTTTCAATTCTGCAGGCAGACTACATTTTTTTTGGTGGCCTGTCAATCGCGGGCGGTTTTGGCTTCGCCAAAACCGTCCTATAAAAAGCCCCCTGACGGGGGCTGGGTGGGTAATTCATCTATAACCTACTGCTGAACTGCCATCAGCAGTACGAAGACACCGAGGATAAATCCCTGTGAATAGGTTCTTTCCATAGCGTGATGCCAATCGCCGTAGAACCATGCATGCAGGAAGTTTGCTGTGGCAAACCCGCACCATAAAGATATAGCGGTAGCGTACATACAATTTTCTCCTCTCAAAGTTCTGTTATCCGCGGCACTATTGCCGATAACTAGTTTATAGTATAGATAATAATATTAAAAAGTCAAGTTCTGGGGTACTCTACATTCCCTATTCCTTCGGAGTGTGTTACAAAGAGAGCACGATATATGAAACATTCATCTCAGGCGGGCGGGCGGGCTTCTCACGGCGGCAGGCCACCGCGACGCGACCATCATGCGGGCGGGTATCGCGGGCGCCCGCAGGGCGCCCGCACAGGTCGCCCTCCGTTCCGCGACGAACGTCCGCACTATGACGCAACCAAGGCGACACAGACAATAGAAGGCATTATCCGCATCCGCCCGCGTGTGGGCGGCATTATGGTCTTTGAGGAGACGGGCACCGAGATCGTGATTGACAAAGCACTCCTCGCGACAGCCCTTCATGAGGACATCGTTCAAGCCTCGATTGATCCGATAGCCGGTAGAGGACATATCATCAAGGTCGTCACCCGTGCCAAAAAAGACTTCGTCGGCACGGTAGTGAACGACGAGACGGGGCGCACCGTCGTCGCCATGTCCGACCCGAAGATGTACGTGGATATCGTCATCCCCGCCGACAAACTCTCGGGTGCTCACGCGGGCGACAAGGTGCTCGCCATCATTGAGTCGTGGGATGCCTCCGGCACGCCTCATGGTGCCGTCGAGCGCGTCATCGGCAAGGCGGGCCTCCACGAGACGGAGATCAACGCCATCATTTTGGATAAGGGCTTCAAGCCCGGCTTTTCGCCGGCCGTGGAGCGCACCGCACGCGAGATCAAAGAGGCCTACCCCGCTCTCCTTGCGGAAGAGGTTAAGAAGCGGCGCGACTTCCGCGGCACGACCACCTTCACCATCGACCCTGCCGATGCTAAAGATTTCGACGACGCTCTTTCTGTGCGACGCCTTGAAAACGGCCACTACGAAATCGGCGTCCACATAGCCGACCCTTCCTTTTTCATAGCCCGCCACTCCCCCATCGACCGCGCCGCAGTGGAAAAATGCACCTCCATATACTTGGTGGATCGCACCATCCCCATGCTCCCCGAGGTACTCTCCAACGATTTGTGCAGTTTGAACGCCGACGAAGACAAACTCACCTTCTCCGCCGTCTTTGAGATGACCGAGGGCGGAGCTGTCGTCAATCGCTGGTTCGGCCGCACCATCATCCGCTCAAACCGTCGCTTCACCTATGAGGACGCCCAACGCGTCTTGGACGCGGGCACGGGCGAGTATTACCACGAATTGCACATGCTCGACACGATGTCGCAAGCGATCCGCAAAAACCGCTTCGCAAAAGGCGCGCTTGAATTTTCGCACGACGAGGTCAAGTTTGTGCTCGATGCGAATGGCACGCCCATTTCGGTTGTACGGCGCGAACACGTGCGCACACATGAGCTCATTGAGGAGTTCATGATCCTTGCCAACGCCGAGGTCGCCGGCTACATGACCAAGAACGACAAGAAGATCATGCAAATGTTCGTCTACCGCGTCCACGATGTGCCGCAGGAAGACAAGATGGCCGAGATAATGCAGGTGATGCGCGCCTTGGGCTACAACGTGCCGCCAAAGCGCGAGGGTGGCTATACCATCGAAGACATCGCCGCGATCTTGAAGATGGCGGAGGGCGGGCCGCACGAGCACCTCGTCCAGATGGCGACGGTGCAATCTATGGCGAAGGCCGTCTACACGACCAAAAATATCGGACACTTTGGCCTATCCCTCAAATACTATACGCACTTCACCTCGCCGATCCGCCGTTACCCCGACATCATGGTGCACCGCCTCCTCGCCTACTACCTTGATGGCGACAAACCGCCCGAACAGGAACTCACGGAGTATGAAGCGCTCACTCGCTATGCCACCCAGATGGAGATAGCCGCCTCCAAGGCGGAGCGCGAGTCGATCAAATACAAGCAGGCCGAGTTCATGGCGAGCCGCGTGGGCGGCGTCTTCGACGGCGTCATCACGGGAGTGGCCGACCGCGGCATCTATGTGCGCGAAAACGTATCGCTCGCCGAGGGTATGGTGCGCCTCTCCGATCTCCGCGATGATTATTATGTATTGGATAAAAAGACTTTCAGTGTCGTAGGCGAACGCACCAAAAAGTCTTATACCTTGGGCGACAAGGTGCGCATTCAGGTGACAAACGCCAACGTGGAGAAGAAGTTGATCGACTACGTCTTTGTTGCGTAACAAACCATTCGGGGTTATCTTACAGGCTCTAAAGAAAAAACATCCGCGTGTGTACGGATGTTTTTGCTTTACAACGTAAATATATGCCTAAGTGCATCATCCAGCTTTTTCATAGTCAAATCATCCAACACACCCAATTCGCCAATTACAATCGCCTTTTGCAATGTCGCGAGTTTGTCCATTTTTATGTGCGATCGGGTTTTTAGTCCGTTTGATTCATCGGGGCTAATCGCCACATGAGCAAGGGTGTCCTTTTTGACAACAGACGAAATAAACGCGACGATACAATCCTCCCCGCGCGCCGCATGTAACACAACAGCCGGACGAACCTTCTGACCCGAAAGATCGGTAAACGGAAATGGGATAAGTACGATGCTACCTTTTCGCATATGGCTTCTGTATATCATTCACCGAGTACAACTCCGGTTCTTTTGAAAGAAAGGCGAAGCTCTTTGAGTAGGCATTTACATTGGTAATGTCATTTACCTCGTCATTATACGCGGCGGGAAAACCGATGAGTATCGCGTCGATGCTTCCCCTTCTTCCAATGCAAAATACCTCACCGTGATGGTGAGCGCGGTCAACAAGCTCCTTTATGCGCTTGCGCGCTTCTGTGGTGGGAACGATGTTCATTGCCCATAGTGTACAAAATGTACAAAAAAGAGCAAGTGTAGTACCTGTGTAGAATACAAAAAAATAACCGCGGGGCGGTTATTTTTTTCGGCTAGACGATCTGTACTTTGGCGAAGGGCTGGCGGTGTCCGTAGCGCTTGGTGTAGCGTACCTTTGCCTTGTAGCGGATGACGTGGATCTTTTTGCCCAAACCTTCGGTCCGGAAGACCCCGTTCACCGTTTCGCCGGCGAGATAGGGCGTACCCACTCGCGTGGTGGTACCGTCGTCGACGAGGAGGACCTTGTCGAATACGATCGTATCGCCTTCTTTGTAGTCGCCGGAGAGCTTCTCGATCGTGATCACATCACCCGATGCGACCTTATACTGCTTGCCTCCTGTTTCAATAATTGCGAGTTTCATAAGATGGTTTGCTGATAACTGTGAAAATATATGAGCATCAGTATACATGACAGGATGAAAAAATCAAGGGGTCACCCCTGTACTTCACCCCTAGTGATGGTTAATCTGAAATCAGACATATACACATACACACTTTGAGGAGGACAGCATGTACCCCCAAGAACACGAGATCGCTTTGTTTGATACGCGCCCCACTAATTTTGCACCGTCCTTTGAGGTGGTCGCCTGTACGGTCGAGCATATGCGCACGAAGCGGATACTCGTGCTTCTGCGCAATCTCACCAAGCCATACGGTGGCACGTGGTGTCATCCGGCAGGCAAGGTGGAAAAGGGAGAGGATATCTTCTCTGCCATGCAACGCGAATTATTTGAGGAAACGGGGATTCGGGCAAGCAGGAAACTTGATCACACCAGCACGAACTTCAGCCGCTTCCCGGGAATTGATTTTGTCTTTCACACGTTCCATCTGCCGGTACGCGACTACCCGAAGGTGCGCCTCTCCTCCGACGAACACATCCTCTGGGAGTGGGCGACGGTTGAAGAGATAGTGGCAAAACCAAACCTCATCCCCGGCCTCCGCACCCGCCTTATCGCCTACCAAAACGACCGTCATCGCTGACGGTCGTTTTTCTTTTAGACCTTTTGCGTACCGGACGTTTATTCTTCATCCTTGATCGGCTTTTCGATCATAAGGTGCTCCGTATCCGCAGAGGTTCCCGTTATTTTGAAGACGTCCTTGTCGATCTTGCCGAGTTCTTTGGAGGCGGCGTTGTAGTGATTGACGGTAGTTGAGAGGGCGTTGCCGACTTTTTTGAAATAGTCATCGTAGCTCTTCAGATGCCGCGAGAGTTGTTCCACCTGCTTGCCGATCTGTTTGGCCGACTCTTCTATCTTGAAGGCGCGAAAGCCGTACAGCACCGACTGGAGGTAGGCGGCAAAGGTCGTCGGCGAGACGATGATGACATGTTTGTCTTTGTAGGCGTAGTCTATGAGATTGCGCGTGTTGACCTTGACCGCGCCGACTTCATTGACGAGCAGGTCGTAGTAGATGCCCTCGGCGGGGATGAACATGAAGGCGAAGGGCAGGGTACCTTCTTTGGGGCGAATGTATTTTGCCGTCTCGTCGATGCGCTTCTTGAGATCGTTCTTGAAGTCTTTTTCCAATTGTTCGCGGCGTTCCTTGTCGTCTTCGTTGACGACGCGGTTGTAGTTGTCGAGCGAGAACTTGGCATCGACGGGGATGATACCCTCTTTGGTGATGATGGCGGCGTCCACCGCCTCCCCGCTTTCAAACTGATGCTGGAGCTTGTAGGCGGTCGCCGGAAGGATGTTGCTCAAGATGAGTTCCAAGCTCGCCTCGCCGAGTGCGCCGCGCTGTTTTTGGTGAGTGAGCACCTTCTCCAGATTCTTGAGCTGGTCGGCGATGGTAAAGACCTGCTTGCTCGACTCGGCCGCCTCGGTAACGCCTTTGGTCACCTCGCTTAAATGCCGCGCCATCTGCTCGCCCGTCTCACGCATTGCCTTTTGCGACTCGCCGAACTGGCGTGCCACGGCGTCGTGCATGTGGCGCGTGGAGTCGTGCAAACTCTTGTCCATCATGCGGGCAAGGTCGCTCACTTCGCGAGAAGAGTCTTTGAGCGCCCCGCTTACGGTCTTGGTCAGCTCATTGAGCTGGTGCTGGAGCATTACCATGCTATTTTCATCGCCCGTATCGCGCTTGCTCCCCGCAAGGCGCGCCGCCGCGAAGAGGGCAAGAGCGGCGCCGATTATAAGGGCGAGTACGAGGCCGATGATGATAAGAAGTGTCTGCATAGGTTTCTCCACTATAGCATATCGTGACCATTACGCGGCACGGGAGGCAGGCGAAAAGATCAGATATTTTGCGTATTCAATGGCGGAAAGGGCGGCGATCCCCACACCCGCGATGAGCCAGATAAGATTGGCGGGGAAGAGCTCGATCGACAAGAGCGCGGCAAGAGGCGGCAGAAAGAGCGCGGCGCACAAAAAGCAGATGCTTATGCCGAGCGAAGCGAGCAAATGCGGATTTGAAGCAATACTGATGCGGAAGATCGGTTGTCGCAGGTCTTTGAGCGAAAAAGCGAAGAAGATTGAGTAGATGGAAAGCGCGGTAAACATGAGGGTCTGCACCTGCGCTTCGGGTAGTGTAAAGGCGAGTGCCGCGCCGTACAATCCTGCAAGCGAAATACCGATAATGACGGCGATAGCGGCGATAAAACGGATGAGTTCCGGCGTAAGAATGATGCCGCGCACGGCGCGGGGATCGCGGCGCATGACATCGCGCTCGGCGGGCTCGAAAGCGAAGGCGAAATTCATGAACCCCTCCCCGATGATGTTGACCCAAAGTATTTGTACCGGCACAAGCGGCAACGGCCCGCCAAAGACGAGCGCGGCGCTTACGAGGACGATTTCACTGAAACTGGTCGAGAGAAGATAGGCAACAATCTTTTTCAAATTATCGATGATGCGCCGCCCCTCCCGCACCGCATGAACGATGATGGAAAAACCGTTGTTGAGGAGCACGAGATCGGATGCCTCCTTGGCGACATCGGCCCCACTGCCGATAGCGACCCCGATATCGGCTCGGCGCAAGGCGGGTGCGTCGTTGACCCCATCGCCCGTCATCGCCACAACCTCGCCGCGCTCCTGCAACAGACGCACCAAGCGCTCCTTGTGCGCCGGAGTAACGCGCGCGAAGATCGGCTGATGCACAAACGCGGCGGCGAGAGCGTCATCATCCATCGTATCTACATCATCACCGGTTACCACCGTCGCCCCATCATGCGCGATACCCGTCTCCTGTGCAATGCGTTTTGCTGTGGCGGAGTAGTCGCCCGTAACGATCATAACCGCGATACCCGCCGCCCGTGCCGCGGCTATGGCGGCTCGGGCATCGGCGCGAATAGGATCATCCAAGACGATAAAGCCGCCGAAGGTAAGACTGCCGGATGAGAAGATACCCTGTCGCACGTCGGTCTCAAAAACATCACGCGCCGTATCCTTGCGGTAGCCGACCGCCACGACGCGAAGACCCTGCGCAGTCTCGCGTTCCTGAAAGGCGACAAGCAAGCGGCGCCCCTCTTTTGTGAGCGGCTCATTATCCCCCGCTTGCAAAACACTCATCGATGCGGCGATGAGGAGCTCCGGTGCGCCAACGACGATCACGAGCCCGCGATCGCCTTCGGCGATCGCGGGATGAAACGACGCGGCGTAGCGCCGCCGCGATTCAAAGGGCGCAAAACCGCTCCGCGGCATAGAGGCGCGCACCTCCTCGCTCCGAATACCTAAGGCGATTCCCGCCTCGAGGATAGCGCGTTCTACCGGCCTGCCGCGCGCCACCTCACCTTCTCCATTGCGCTCCAGAAAGGCGTCGGAAGCGAGTATCGCATAGGAGAGTGCCGTGCGCGCATCGTCGGCGCCAGAGGTGGCGCGATCGCCGTCGGCGATCGCGCCGTAGGCGACCACGCGAGAAACCGCCATCCGACCCTCTGTGAGGGTGCCCGTCTTGTCGGTCAAGATTACCGTCGTACTCCCCAGTGTCTCCGCGGCGAGCAAGTTGCGCACCAGTCCTTTTTCGCGCAGGATACTCTCCATACCAAGAGCCAAAACAACCGTCACCGCCGCAGGCAAACCCTCGGGGATCGCGGCAACCGCCACCGCGACGGCAACAAGCAACACCTCCTCCAGAGGTCGGCCTTCGATCAAGCCGAGCATCACCAGAACGACGATCGCGCCCACCACAATCCATGAGAGCAGGCGAGCAAGCGCGGCAATACTCTTTTGCAATGGCGTTTCAAGCGCGTACGGTCGAGCCAAACTCTCGGCAATCTCGCCGAGCCGCGTGTGCGCCCCCGTCGCCACGACCACCCCCCTGCCC